>CAZDTC010000004.1:0-27561 GCA_964508125.1 uncultured Candidatus Kuenenia sp. | reverse complement strand
CGGCCCCGGTGCTCGCCGCCGCGCATCGGCCCGCGCTCGCGCCTGTCGGCGTGCTGCTCGCGCTAGTGGGCTATCTCGTGGGCACGGCCGCCGGGCTCGGGCTGGCGTGGGCCCTGCCGCAGTTCGGGCCGGGGCTCGCCGGGCCGGCGGTGGCGGCCGATCCCGCGGTCGATCACCAGGCCGCGAGCGATCCGCGGCTCGAGGCCGCGCACTGGATCGCCCGCTGCCCCGACGCCGATCATTTGCTTTTCTCGGCCGACGAGATCGCGGCGGCCAATCGGCGCCTGCTCGCTGCCGACGGGTCTGTGCGCGATCTGGCCGCGCTGCCCGAATCGCTCCCGCAGGCTGTCGTCGCCGCACTCATCACGGGCCTGTCGAGAGCGCCCGACGGCGAACTCGTGGCCGATGACCGTCCGGTGACCGCCGCCGACCGCAGCCGCTGGACGGCGGCGCTTGCGGTCGATGCGATCCCCGCGAGCGTCGTGCCGAAGTTTGCGCTCGTGGCAGGGCGGGCGGCGCTGCGGCGGTTTCCCACGGCGGAGCACGTGCGGCGCCCGAACGGAGCCGTCGACATCGATCTCTTTCAAGAGTCGGCGTTCTTCCCCGGAACACCCGTGGCGGCCGCGCATGCGTCGGCCGACGGCGCGTGGTCGTTTGTGCTCGGCACGACGTACGCCGCCTGGATCGAGACGCGGTTCCTCGCCTTCGGCCCGCGCGATGCCGTGCTCGACTATGCGGCGAGGAGCACGCAGGTGGTGGTGGCGGCGCGGGCGACGGCCGTTCCGTCGCGAGGCGGTGCGGCGACGGAACCCATTGCACTCGACATGGGCGCGGCGGTGCCGGCGGCTGCGGATCGCCCCGCCGGCGTCGTCGAGTTGCCAGCGCCCGGCAGCGGCGGCGACTTCGCGCTCGTGCCCGCGGCCGTCGTGCCGCCCACGGCCATACGCGAAGGCCCGCTGCCGGCCAGTCGGCGGAGCGTGCTCGAGCAGGCTTTTCGATTTCTGGGGGAGCGGTATGGCTGGGGCCACGCTCACGACGCCCGCGATTGCAGCGGCCTCGTCTGCGAGGTCTATCGCAGCCTGGGAATCCTGGTGCCGCGAAACACCCGCGACCAGGCCGTGTCGCCCGCGTTCGACCGCACCGTGATCGGCCCCGACTGGCCCCGCGACCGCCGCCTGGCCGCCCTCGCCACGCTTCTCCCCGGTGACCTTGTCTACGCGCCGCGCCACGTCATGATGATCGTGGGCCACGACGACGTGGGCCCTTGGGTGATCCACGACACGCACGAGGGCCGCCTGGCCGGCACGGCGCCGGAGCAGGTGGCTTCGGGCGTGGTGGTGGCCCCGCTGGCCCGCATCCTGGCCGATGGCGGCGAGCCGATCGTCGATGTGGTCACAACGCTCGTGCGCGTGCTTCCCAACCCGGCTGGCGACAGACCATGAAGATCACCGGCGTGCGCTGCGGCCGCCTGCGGGTGCCGCTCAAGACACCGTTCAAGACCACGGCCCACGTCGTCGACGCGATCGACGACGTGGTCGTGATGCTCGACACCGACGTGGGCTCTGTCGGCCACGGCAGCGCGCCCGGCAGCGCCCTGATCACCGGCGACACGCACGGCGCGATCGTGGACGCCGTGCGCAACCACCTCGGCCCGATCCTCGTGGGGGCCGACGTCGCCGACTTGAACCGCCTCGTGGCCCGAGTGCAGGCGGCGATGGAGCACAACTCGAGCGCCAAGGCGGCGGTGGACGTGGCCCTCCACGATCTCTTCGGGCAGTGCTACGGCGCGCCGCTCTACCGGCTGCTGGGAGGCGGCGATCCCTCCATCACCACCGACATCACGATCAGCGTCGACTACATCGACAAGATGATCGCCGACGCGGTGAGCGCCGTGGATCGCGGCTTCGGGGCCCTCAAGCTCAAGGTCGGCAAGGATGCGGTGATCGACGTCGAGCGCGTGAAGGCCGTCTATTCGGCGATCGCGGGCCGGGCCCTCCTGCGGCTCGACGCCAACGAGGGCTGGACGCCCAAGCAGGCCGTGCGGGCGATCCAGCAGCTCGAGGATGCGGGCGTGCGGCTCGATCTCGTCGAGCAGCCGGTGAAGGCCTGGGACTTGAGCGGCATGGCCTACGTCACCGAGCGGGTGGGCACGCCGATCATGGCCGACGAAAGCATCGCCACGCTCACCGACGTGGTGGAGGTGATCCAGCGACGGGCGGCCGACATGGTGAACATCAAGGTCATGAAGCTCGGTGGCCTGTCGCGGGCTCTGAAGGTGGCCGACCTGGCGGCGATGTATGGCGTGGAGTGCATGGTGGGCTGCATGCTCGAAAGTGCGATCGGCGCGGCCGCGGCGGCCCATCTGGCGGTGGCCCGGGCCGATGTCGTCACGCGCGTCGATCTCGACGCACCGTCGCTCGGGGCCTTCAATCCGGTGGCCGGCAACGTGACCTTCGCCGATGCCGAGATCACGATCGGCGACGCGCCCGGCCTCGGGATCACAGCGATCGCCGGGCTCGAGCCCGTCAGCCCCTGATTCGCCCCCGCCCCGCAGGATGATTCCATGACTGCGCTGAAACGACTGCGTGCCGAGCGGCCCGGGCTGTCGGCGGTCGAGCGGCGGATCGCCGATTACGTGCTCGAGAATGCGCATTTGCTGCGCGACTATTCGTCGCAGCAGCTCGCCGACGCGCTCAAGGTGAGCCAGTCGAGCGTGGTGAAATTCGCCCAGCGGCTCGGCTACAAGGGCTACCCCGACTTCAAGCTGGCAGTCACTGAGTCGCTGGCGCGGGCCTCGGCGAAGGGCGACACGGCGGCGGCGGTGAGGCCCGTGCCCGCCGATCCCGACGAGGCCCGGGCCGAGGCGCTCTGGCAGCGCAAGACGGAGGCCGAGCGGGAGACGCGAGCGGCCAACCCGCCGGAAACGGTGGCCCACGCTGCGGGGCTGGTCGCCCGGGCCGACACGCTGTTCGTGGCCGGCGACGGCATCGACGGGCAGGCGGGGCAGGCGCTGGCACGGCGGATGTCGATGCTCGGCCTGCGCTGCTTTCCGCACGGCGACTGGGAGGCGCTGCTCGCCAACCTCGCCACGGCGTCGGCGCGAGACACGCTGCTCGTGATCTGCGAGCATGGTCGGTCGGAGTGCGTGCGGGCGGCGAAGATGATGCGGGCGGCGGGCGGCAAGGTCGTGGCGGTGACGCGGATCCGCAGCCACGCGCTTGTCTCCGGCGCCGACGCCTGCCTGGCTGTCGTGGCGAGCGGCCCCGACCCGCACGTCGAAGACCTCGTCTACGAGGCCGCGTTGCACCAGGTGCTCGACGACTTGTTCCTGCGGGTGCACGCCATGCGGCCCAACGCTGCGGCGGCGTTTATCGCCAGCCGCAGCCGCGGGTATGCCATTGAAGAGTGACAGCGCCCGTGCGCGTTCACGGCACGCCGAGGGTGTGCCAGGCGTGGCGGAAGAGGTTGCGCGTGTCGGCGTAGCGCGACTCCGTCGACATGGAGCCGAGCACGACGACGATGATCCCGCGGCCGCCCCGCTCGCCGTGGGCCGCGAGGCAGCAGCCGGCGGCGTGCGTCGTGCCGGTCTTCACGCCTGTGTAGCCCTCGATGCCGAGCAGGCGGTTGGTGTTGCGCCACACCACTTCGCGGCTATACCCGGCCGCGTTGGCGAGCGTGGCCGTGCGCTCCCGCGTGGCCACGATTTCGCGAAACAGGTCCAGCCGCAGCGCCTCGCGCACGAGCCTGGCCGTGTCGCGGGCGGTCGAGCCGGCCCCGGGGGCGGTCTTGCCGTGCGGATTCGCGTAGGCTGTGGTGGCGAGGCCGAGGGCGGCGGCCCGTCGGTTCATCGCGGCCACGAACTCGGCGAGCGGGTCGCCGGGACCGAGCGTGCGGCCGACGTGCTCGGCCAGGGCCACCGCGGCGTCGTTGCCCGAGGGAAGCATGAGGCCGTAGAGCACATCGCGGACGGGCGCGGAGTCGCCGGGCCGCAGCCCCGCCGATGAGCCTGTTTCCGTGCCGGCCCGATCGGAGACGACGAGCGTCTCGTCGAGTGCGCCGGGGCGGGCGGCGGCGGCCTCGAGCACCAGCAGCGCCGTCATCACCTTCACGATGCTGGCCGGGGATCGGGGCAGGTCGGCCTCGTGGGAGAGGAGCACGTCGCCCGTGGTGGCATCGGCCACGACCCAGGCGGCGCAGGTCACCGCCGGCGGCGCGGCGGGATCGTCGGGAGCGGTGCGGGGCGGCAGTTCCGCCGGGGCTGCCGCGGCCACGAGTGGCCCGAGCGCCCGCCAGGTGGCCGCATCCACCGTGCCCGTCGCTGGCAGCCGCGCCTGTCCCTGAAACCGCTTCACGGCCGCGCCCGTGGCCGGGCCAAACTCGCCGTCGGGGGCGAGCGCCGAGCCCTCCAGCCGCGCGTTGAGCGTGCGCTGCAACTCGGCGACGAGGTCGCCTGCCGCGCCCTCGGCGAGGGGCTCCGGCCCGCGGGCCTCCGCCCGCACCGCCGCGAAGTAGTCGACCACCTCCCGGGCGAATCGTGCCGCCAGATCGTCGGCCGGGCCGCCGGGGGCGCGGCGGTCGCGGTTGTTGGCGGTGAGCAGGCAAAACGCGATCGGCCCGGCGGGCCCGAAGATCAACCCCGCATCGGTGCGGGTGCCCGACACGAGGCCGGTCTTGTGGGCCACGCGGTAGCCCGCGGGCAAGTCGCGGGGCGACATGCCGCGGTCTTCGCAGGCCAGCAGGTGGTCGATCATGGCCTGGCTGTCGCCGGCGGCCACGAGCCCGCGCCGCTCGAGGTCGCCTGCATGGATCATCGCGAGCAGATCCACAAACTCGCCCGCCGTGGCGCAGCCCAGGCCGCAGGTGCGGGAGCGGTCGGGATCGAGGGCGGTGTCGCGGCGATACACGAACGAGTTGAGCCGGATGCCGGGGAGCGCGAGCCGATCGAGCAGGGCGTTGGTCGCAGGCAGGCCGATCCGCGCGAGCACGAGGTTTGTGGCCGTGTTGTCGGAGGCGGCGATCATCATCCGCACCGCGTCGCGGAGCGTAAACTCGGCGCCGGGCGAGAGCTTGTCGAGCACCACCGACCCCGGCACGAGGTCGGCTGAGGCGAGCGTGATCCGTTCGTCGAATTTTACCTGGCCGGCGTGAGCGGCCGCGTAGGCCGCCACCATGACGGGCAGCTTGACGAGACTCGCCGTGGGCATCCGCTCGTCGGCCCGGTAAGCAAAACCGATGCCCGATTCGACGTGCCGCACCGCAGCCGCCACCGTGCCCTCGTGCGCTTCGAGAAGCGGGAGGAGGACGTCGTCGAGCGAGTCGGCCGACTCGGCGGCGAGGGACGTCGCGGCCGCAAGAACAAGCAGGCTGCAGGCCAGGATGGTGAACGTCGTGCATCGCCAGGCCATGCGCAGTCCTCCCGCCGTTTCCTCAGCCGGCCGCCACGAGCCCGAGCGGCAGCGGGCCCCCGAGCAGCTCCACGCCGGTGCCGGGCCGCTGTGGATACGTTCTGCGGCCCGCCTCCACCACCACGCCGGTGGCGATGTCGGCTGCGAGCAGGGCGGCGCCATCGATGTCGACGAAGTCGAGTGCGGGCACGATCTGCGCGAGCGCGGAGATCCCCACGGTCGATTCCGTCATGCAGCCGCACATCACCTCGAGGCCGAGGGCCCGGGCCCGGGCGATCATCCGCCGCGCGGGCGCGAGGCCGCCGCACTTCACGAGCTTGATGTTGATCCCGTGGAACAGGTCGGCGCAGCGGTCGACGTCGCCTTCGGCGGCGCAGCTTTCGTCGGCGATCACGGGCAGCGCGCTCGAGCGGCGCACCTCGGCCATGCCCGGATCCCCGGGCGGGAGCGGCTGCTCGATGAACTCGACGCCGAGGTCGGCGAGCGGCCCCGAAAGCTCGATCGCCTGCCGGGCCGTCCAGCCGCAGTTGGCGTCGACGCGAAACGGGCGGCTGGTGTGCCGCCGGAGTTCGCGGACGATGGCCAGGTCGTCGGGGGTGCCGAGCTTGATCTTGTAGATCGGCCAGTCGGGCACCTCGGCGAGCTTTCGCACCATCACGGCCGCCTCGTCGATGCCGATCGTGAAGTTGGAGAGCGGCCCGGATTCGGGATCGAGGCCCCAGCAGGCGTGGAGCGGCAGGCTGCGACGACGGGCCCAGAGGTCGTGGAGGGCCATGTCGAAGGCCGAGAGCGCAAACGGGTCGTCGGCGAGCGTGGCGGCGGCCTGCGCAAGAAGCGGCTCGGGGTCGTCGGCCGAGGCGGGGCGCAGCAGCGGCGCGAGCCGGGCAAGCGACTGCGCCATGCCCGCGATCGTGGCGCCGTAGAACGGGTTTGTGGTCGCCTCGCCGTAGCCGAACTCGCCTCCCTCGTGCAGCTGCACGATGAGCGTGTCCTGCACGTTCACGGTGCCGCGGGCAATCGTGAACGGATGCTTGAGCGGCAGCGCGAAGGGCCGTATGGCGAGGTCGATCATGACGCGCTCCCCGCGGGAGCCCCGGCCCGCCGGCGCCGCAGCGCCTCGACGGCGTCGAGCAGCTCGTCGCATCCGTCGCGGACGGGATCGGCCACCGGCAGCCCGAGGTCACGGCGCACGCGCTCGCGCTCCGCGGCCGCCTCGGCCGCCGACACGCGGCGCGAGTTCATCGCCACGCCGATCACGCGGCCGCCGCCACCGAATTCGGCGAGGTGCTCGTAGGCGGCGATCACCTGCTCGAGCGTGGGCAGCGGCACGTGTGGCATCCCCATGTGGTGCGTCCGCCCCACTTCGTAGACGAGGATCATGCCGTGGGGCATGCAGCCGTGGAGCAGGCCGAGCGACACGGCGGAATAGCGCGGGTGCGTGATCGAGGCCTGCCCTTCGACCACGAGCACGTCGTGGTGTTGGCAGGCCAGCACCTGCTTTTCGACCGCACCATTGACGAAGTCGGAGATCACGCGGTCGATCGGGCAGCCGTCGCCAGCGATCATGATGCCGGTCTGGCCGGTGGCCACAAACCGCGCAGCGACGCCGCGGCGAACGAGCCCCCGGGCCAGTTCCACCGCCGCCACCATCTTGCCCACCGAGCAGTCGTGGCCGATCGTGAGCAGCCGCAGGCAGTCGTCGCGGAGGCCGAGCCGGGAGGAGACGTCGCGCTCGTGATTGCGGCGCACGTCGCGGATCTCCACGCCGCGGGCCGCCGCGGCCGCCGCCAGCTCCGGATCATCGCCGAGGAAGTCGTGCAGGCCCGACACGATCCGCAGGCCGCGGGCGATGGCCTCGAGCAGGATCGGCCTCCAGGCGGCGGGCACCTGCCCGCCGGGGGGCGCGATGCCGATCACCAGTTCATCGGCCCCGACCGCATCGGCCAGGCGGCCCACCACCGGGATCGCGCCGCCCACGCCGAAGAGGTCGTCGGCCGTGCGACCCGCCTGCGTCGAATCGAGCAGGGCCACGACCTCGTCGGCGCAGTACCGCAGCAGGCACGACGCGGTCTTGCCGGTGAGCGGCTCGCTGTGGCCCTCGGTGAGGAGCACGATGCGGCGGGCGGTGGGGTGATCATGCATGGCGTTCATCTCAAACCACGAGGCCGGTTAGTCTACCGCCCAAGGCGTGGCGGTAGCAGCGGTCGTCGGGAGCCCTCGACCGGGCAGACTGGCGGGGGTACAACGCAGCGTTCCCAGACCTGATCCGCGGGAGGCAGCATGTCGCGGCGACAAGACCGCCCTCGACTGGCGATCGCGGTTCACATGGCATTCCTCTTCATGCATGCGACCGCCCCGCACGCACCGGCACAGGCCCCGCCGATCGCTCCGGACACGAGGCAGGTCGTGCTCGTGGTGACGCCGGGGTGGGATGCCACGCAGGGCACGCTCTCCGCGCTCGAGCGCGAGGCATCTGGAGCCTGGCGGCAGCGCGGCCCGAGCCATCAGGTGATGATCGGCAGGAACGGTTGTGCATGGGGGAAGGGGCTGCATCCGCAGGGGTCCGTCGGGCCGCAGAAGCGGGAAGGAGACGGCCGCTCGCCGGCCGGCGTGTTTGCGATCGGCCCCGCGTTTGGCGCGGCGGCGACGTGCGACACGGGCCTCGACTATCGGCCGATGACCGGCGACGACTGGTGCATCGACGTGCCCGACTCGCCGCACTACAACCGCTTCGTGAATGCCGGCGCAGTGGGCGCGGCGGCGGTGGCCGGCAGCACCGAGCCGATGCGCCGCGACCTGCATGGCGGCGACGACGCCTACGCGCTCGGCTTCGTGATCGGCCACAACGCGGCCTGCGAACGCGGCGCGGGAAGCTGCATCTTTGCGCACCTCGTAGCCACGCCGCCGCTGCCGACCGCCGGCTGCACGGCCATGACTCGCGACCAGTTGCAGTCGCTCCTGCGCTGGCTGCGCAAGGAGGCCGAGCCGCGGTTTGTGCTGCTGCCCGCGGCGGTGGCGGCGGAGGTGGCCGGGGCCTGGGGGCTCCCGCAGCCGCCGGAAAGCGACCAGCGATGACCGATACACGCAGGATGTTTGCAGGGCTCGTGGGCGGGGCCGTGGCGGGCCTCGCGCTCGCGCGGTTGGCGCCGGACGTGGCGGGCCGCGTCGTGGCCGTCGCCGAGCCGCTGGGCACGCTGTGGCTCAATGCGCTGCAGATGACGGTGCTGCCGCTCGTGGTGTCGCTCCTCATCGTGGGCGTCGCCCAGGCGGCCGACATCGCCGCCACGGGGCGGATCGCGCGGCGGGCGCTGGCCTGGATCCTCGGCCTCTCGACCGGGGCTGCCATCCTGGCCGCGGTGCTCGCGCCGCTGGTGCTCGCCACGGTGCCCAGGAGCGCGGGGCTCGCGGCCGCGCTCGACGGCGCCGCGGCAGCGCGGCCGGTCGATGGGCCGGCCGCGCCGGCGCCCGCCGCCGGCATCACGACGCTCGTTCCCCGCAACGTGTTCGCGGCGGCGGCCAGCGGCGCGGTGGCGCCCGTCGTGCTGTTCACGCTCTGCTTCGCCATCGCGCTCACGACGCTCGAGCCGGACCGCCGCACGCCGGTCGTGGCGCTCGCGCAGACGGTGGCCGACGTGATGACGCGGATCGTCGGCTGGGTGCTGCGGGCGGGGCCGGTGGGCGTGGCGGCGCTCATCCTGCCGGTGACGGTGCGGGCCGGCGGGGGCGTGCTCGGAGCGCTGGGTGCGTATGTGGCGATGCTCGTGGCGGTGTATCTGGCCATCACCGCGCTGCTCTACGCCCTCGTGAGGGTCGGCCGCGGCGAGGAATTGGCGAGGTTCGCGGCTGCGGCGCTGCCTGCGCAGCTCGTGGCGGCCAGCACGCAAAGCTCGCTGGCGAGTCTGCCGGCGATGATGGAATCGGCCCGCCGGCTCGGCTATCCTGCGGCGGTGTGCGGGCTCGTCTTGCCGCTGGCCGTGTCGCTGTTTCGGATCACGAGCCCGGCGCAGTATGTGGCCGTCGCCAGCTTCATCGCCTGGGCCAACGGCGTGGAATTGGCCGCCGGCACGCTCTCCCTGGCGATCCTGATGTCGGTCGTGATCAGCCTGGGGTCCGTCGGGCTGCCGGGGCAGGCGAGCTTCATGGGCACGGTGCTGCCCGTCGTGCAGTCGGCGGGGCTCCCGATCGAGCCGCTGGGCCTGCTTCTCGCGGTGGATCTCGTGCCCGACGTGTTCGCGACGGTGGGCAACGTCACGGGCGACCTCGCGCTCACGAGCCGCATTGCGGGAGCGGAACGGTGACCATGGAACCGTCTCCGGCCTTGGCCTGGCTGTGCCTGCTGCCCACCTGTGTGGTGATCGCCGCCGCCATCAGGCTGCGGACCACGTTGCCGGCGATCCTGCTCGGGGTGCTCACCGGCCACCTGCTGCTCGACGGCCCGCGGGGCGTGGCGACGCTCGCCGATTCGCTGCAGAAGCAGCTCCAGACGCCCGCCGTGGCGTGGGTGGTGCTCGTGTGCGGGCTGCTCGGTGCCCTCATGCAACTGCTCGTGCTCGCCGGGGGCACGGAGGCGTTCACGCGGCTGGTCGTGGGCCGGGTGCAGAGCGGCAGGGCGGCGCTTGTCGTCGCCTGGGTGATGGGCCTCGTCGTGTTCATCGACGACTACCTCAACGCCCTGCTCATCGGCCACGCCATGCGGCCGGTCACCGACGCGCTGCGCGTGCCGCGGGAGCGGCTGGCCTACGTGATCGACGCCACGGCCGCCCCGGTGTGCCTGCTCGTGCCGTTTTCCACATGGGCGGTGTATGTGGCCGGGCTTCTCGAATCGACGGCTGCAGCCCAGCCTGGGCAGGGAATGGCTATGTATCTGCGGGTGATCCCCTGGGCCTTCTACGGCTGGATCGCGGTGATGCTCGTGCCGGCCACGATCTTCGGCTGGTTGCCGGCGTGGGGGGCGATGCGAGCCGCCGACAGGCGCGTGGCCGATGGCGGCTCCGTGGCCCCGCCCGGGTCGCCCGGCGACGACGAGGCCGCTTCGCCCCGGCCGATCGCAGGCGGCCGCCTGACGGATTTCCTCGTGCCGGTCGCCGTGCTCGTGGCTGCGACGCTGCTCTCCCATGCGGATGCCCTGCATGGCGTGGTCTGGGCGCTCGGGGCGGCGATCGTGCAGCAGGGGCTCGTCCGCCGCCGGATGTCGGCCGGCGCCCTCGCCGATGGCATCGGCAGTGGACTGGCCGCGATGGTGCCGGCGGTGGCGACGATCCTGCTCGCCTTCATGCTCAAGGACGTCAACGACCGGCTGGGACTGTCGCAGTTCGTGATCGCCGGCATCGCGCCGTGGCTCCGCGGGCCGACGATGCCCGCCCTGGCCTTCGTCGTGCTCGCCGGACTGACGTTTGCGACGGGCTCCTTCTGGGGCACCTATGCCGTCGCCTTGCCGATCGTCGTGCCGCTGGCCCGCGAGGTGGGCGCCGACCAGCTCGCCGTGATCGGCGCCATCGTGTCCGCTGGAGGCTTCGGGTCGCATGCCTGTTTCTTCGGCGACACGACGGTGCTCGCGTCGCAGGCCTCGGGCTGCGAAAACCTGGCGCACGCCCGCAGCCAGTTGCCCTACGTGCTCTTCGGCGCGGGGCTCACGACGGCCGCCTACCTCGCCGCCGGCCTGCTTATGAGCCGCTGATCGGCGAATGAGCGGCGCCGCCACCCGGCCGCACACGCCGCCCCGAGGGCCATGAGCACCCACGTCGCCGGCTCCGGGACGGCGGCGATACCGCCGCCTGCCAGGCCGTCGCCAAACCCGAGCGCCGACAATCCGCCCGGCGCCGTGTTGTAGGGGCCCGCGTCGAAGAGGTTCGCCGACACCGACGCCACCACGTCGTCGAAATCCACCACGCCGTTGTAGTCGAAGTCGCCGTCGGCCCACGTCGCCGGCAGGCCCGTGTCGTAGAGGTTTGCCGACACGAACTGCACCACGTCGTCGAAGTCGACCACGCCGTTCAAGTTCCAGTCGCCGGCCGCTCCGAAGGCCACCGTGTAGGAGCCGTCGCCGTTGTCGAGCCAGCCCACCGCCCGCTCGCTCTGCGTCGCCGCCGCGCTCGAGGTGATGCCCGACGTGCCGTTCCACGAGCCACCATCCCTGCCGGCGACGATCGCCGCCACGATTGTCTCGGCCGTCTGGCCCGTGGTGATCGTGAGGCCGCCGAGGCCGACATCGACGAGGCCGTTGTTCACAAGTGCCGGCACCACGGCCGCCACCTGCGGGCCCACCGAGAGCTTAGCACCCGCTGCCACCGTCACCGCGCTCGAGGAGAGCGTGTTGGCCGTCGCCAGTTGCAGCGTGCCCTGTGATACGGTCGTGGGGCCGGTGAGCGTGTTGGCCTGGTTGAACACCACCGTGCCGGCTCCGGTCTTCTGCACCGGCGTCGTGCCGGAGAGGAGAGGTTGGCCCGCCTGGGTCTGCGTCTGCGTGCCGCTCGCAACGTTGATCGTGATCACCGGGGGAGCGCCGGGCGTGAACACGAGATTGAGGTCATTGCCGCTCCGGGCGAGGCTGAACGTGCCGCCGCCGAGCGCGTTTGAAAAACCTTGGGCGCCGTTCGTGGCCGAGACGTTGATGAGAAACTTGCCGGCGTCAAAGTTCGTGATCCCACCGGTGGCCGTGGCGATCCGCCATGTGCCGCTGGAGGCGGAATTAAAATTCAGGGCATTGCCATTGACGTTGCTGGGGCTGACCGCCGAGAGGCTCCAGAGATTGATCTTGAACTTGTCGGCCGTCGTGGACGAGATGTCGAGGACGCCGCCCACGCTGAGGAGATCCCAGCCGGTGGCGCTGCCGGCGGTGCCCGCCGCGTCGTACATCTGCCAGTTGTAGTTGCCGCCGCTCGCCCAGGTGACTCCCTGTGTGACGGTGAGCGTGCCGAGGTTCGAGCCCGGGGACACGGTGGCGCTGCCGCTGATGGTCACGCTGCCGGCGACGGTGCCGGCGCCGGCCAGGCTGGTGCCCGCAGGGGCGACGTAGCCGCCGGAGAGCTGCGTGACGTCAAACGTGCCCGTCGCGAGCACGCTCACGCCCGCGCCGACGTTGGGCTGGATCGCACCGGTCGACGCGACGGCGAGCCTACCGTCATTGACGAACACGTTTCCGCCCGTGACAGTGCCGCCGACGATGAGCGTGCCGGCGCCAGACTTTGACAACCCTGCCGATGCGGCGACCCGGGCGTTGATCGTGGCGGTCAGCCCGGTATTCACGAAGAGATTGTTCGTCGACGCTGTCGTGCCGGTGAGGGTGATCGTCGACGTGCTGTCGGTCGGGGCGAGCGTGTAGCCGTTCGTGGTGAACGACAGGCCGCGGCCCACGCTCACGCCTCCGGCCGCCACGGTGACGGTGCTGCCGGTCGCCGTGCCGCTGAAGAGCGCGTTGGCCTGGGGCTGCCACGCGGACGGGCCGTAGGCACCAATCCACGTCGTGCCCGAGGTGCTCCACGTCCCGGAGCCGCCGTTGGTGGAGCCGTCGGCCGCCCACGTGAGCTGCGTGTCGGGGGCGGGAGCGCCGAACCGGAAGATCGACACCCTGCCTTGGGTCATGTCGGCGACTGCAAGCGTCTGCGTCGTCGTATCGTATGCGAAGTCGTAGTAGCCGTCTTTTGACGTGGGTGAGCCGCCGCCGAGGAAGTTCCACGTTCCGGACACGGCATTGCCGGTGGTGTCGACCAAGTTGACGTATTGGTTGAGCGGATCCAGCGGATTGGCGAAGGGCAAATTCTGCACGCCGTCTTTGTTGTTGAACACGATCACCTTGCCCGCCGGCGTGTTGCTCATGAAGGCGATGTTTTGGCCGACAGTCGAAAAGTCGGATAACGAAGGCGTAATGTTCGTTTGCGAACTTGTTGAGTTCACACCGTCGCGCACGCCCTTGAAGACGAAATTATTTGAGCGACCGTAGACGTCGCCAGTAGACGGATCAAACGTGATGTCGCGGGGAAACCCGCTGGTGTTCCATAGCAGGCCCGCTGGCACGGTGCCCGACGTGGAAAATCCGTAGATCGAGGCTCCGGTGGCGGGGTCGTTGAGAGCGCGGCGATTGGACGAACCGCCAACACCGTCTCCGAAAGTCGCCCAGCCGACCCCGCTCCCGCCTTGGCTTGAGCCGCTGACGATGTAACCCGGATCAATCGCCACGCCGGCCCCACCGCGGCCGCTCTGGCTCCAGAGGAGGCTTGGAGAACTGGGGGTCGTGACGTTGTACCCGCGGAGAGCATCCGGCTGAACGGCGTCGAGTTGGAGTGCGGCGAACACTCGATCGCCAGCGATGGCCAGACCGGTGTAGCCGCGTCCGTTGGTAGTGGTCGGCAGAAATCCGAACCGGGTTCCGTACTGAACAACAGAAGAGTCAACAACGCCGGTCGTCGACGTGTTCAGAATCTCGATAATCCCCGAGTTCTTCGAATTCGTGCCAGTAGCGCCATTTTGGATGCCCGCGACGAACAGCCGCGAGCCGTTCCAGGCGACGGCGCTGACGTTGTTGCCGATGTAGTTTGGATTTGCCGGCGCGCCTGCTGCCGTGCCCGTCGCCGCAGTGAGCGCGCTAGTCGTGAGGTTGAACCTCGTGATCTCCGTGAGTTGAATCTGGCCGTAGCACTGGTTGGTTGGGCTCAGCCATGCCGCGATGCTGGCCACGAGAGTGCACAGTGCGACCTTCAGCGAACGATGAGGCAATATGCCATTCGCAATTTGATTCAAAGACCGAGCACGATTTCGGCACATGGCCGCCCCTCCACGGTGTTTAAAAAGACTTCGCCCGCCAATTCTCTGACAGCCCCTTCCGACTTCCGCCGCCACATTCGGTTGTACTGTCGGGAGCGGCAGATGTCCAATAATTTATTCCGACAGGGCGGGCCGGGGGGCTTACAAACCCGTGATCTATTCATCGTAGATCAGGTGCGGCGATCGGCGGCGGGCAAACTCGGCGATTCCCGCGTTCGCCAGCGCGATCGCTGCGTCGATGTCGGCTCCCCGAACGAGGGAGTCGAGGACGGCCTGGTTGAGCAGAAGCACGCCGACCTTCTCCGCCTCCCATTCTTCGGGATGAAGCCGGCGCAGCGAGGCCGCGATTTCGAGGCCCACGCGGACGGGCTCGAATGCGTCGCGGTCGGTGATTGCCACGTTCACGCCGCGGCACGCCTCCCCGGCAAACTTGCTCGATGCTGGCGTGAACGCGATCGGCACGAACGCCACGCCCGGGATCCGCCGCGCGACGAGCGCCTCGGCCAGCCGACGGCCGTCGATCGACGGCGCGCCCACCACCTCGAACGGCGTGTCGGTGCCGCGGCCGACTGAGAGATTCGTCATCTCCAGGAGCCCGATCCCCGGATACAAAAACGCCTCGGTGAGGCTGCGCATATTCGGCGACGGATTCACCCACTCGAGCCCCGTGGCGTCGAAGGCGTCGGCGCGGCGCCAGCCCTCGCAGGGCACGACCTCGAGATTGAGGTCGAGGCCCAGCTCTGCCCGGAAGAGCAGGGCGAGCTCACCCACGGTCATCCCGTGGCGAACCGGGATCGGGTGGCAGCCCACGAACGATTCGCTGCCGGGATCGACGAGCGGCCCCGCCATCGCGATCCCGCCGAGCGGGTTGGGCCGGTCGAGCACCATCACCGCCACGCCGTGTTCCGCGGCGGCCTTCATCGCCTCGAGCAGCGTGGAGATGTAGGTGTAAAACCGGCAGCCGATGTCCTGGATGTCGAACACGAGCGTGTCGATGCCGGCAAGCATCTCTTTCGTGGGCCGTCGCGTGGCCCCGTACAGGCTCCTGACGGGCAGGCCCGTGGCGGGATCGCGGTCGTCGGGCACCTGCTCCAGCTCGAGCCGGCCGGCGGCACCGTGCTCCGGGCTGAAGAGGGCCACGAGCGTCACGCCCTCGGCTGCGGCGAGCCGCCGGGCCGTGCTCACGCCGGCGAGGTCGCGGCCGGTGTGGTTGGTGATCAGCCCCACGCGCCGGCCGGCCAGCTGCCGGAAGCCGTCGCGGGCGAGCACGTCGATGCCCGGCGTCACGGCGCGGGAGGGCGAGGCGGCGCCGGTTGCCTGCGTTGCGGCGGGACCTTCCACGATCGCCGCGGCGGCGACGGAGCCGATCCGCGCGGCGAGTGGGTTAACATTTCCTTTGCCGTCGGGATGCAGCCGGCTGCTCAAGAAGATCACGAAGAGATCGAGGCCCGGATCGATCCAGAGCGCGGTGCCCGTGAACCCGCCGTGACCGAAGGCCGCAGCGGTGAAGAGGTCGCTGCGGTTGCTCGAGAAGCCCGTGCGATTGTCCCAGCCCAGCCCGCGCTCGCCGCCGCCGGGCACGCGATAGGAGCGGGTCATGAGGTCGACGGCCTGGGGCCCGAGCACGCGCGCGCCTTCGAGGCTGCCGCCCCCGAGCATCATCCGCGCGGAGCGGGCGAGATCGGTCGCCGTGCCGAAGAGCCCGGCATGGCCCGCCACGCCGCCGAGCTTCGCCGCCCGCGGATCGTGCACCACGCCGCGGAGAAGAGCGCCGTCGCGCTCCTCCGTGGGGGCACACCTGTCGCGCAGGGCCGCATCGGGCAGAAAACCCGTCTCCCGCATGCCGAGCGGCGTCGCGATCCGCTCGCGAAACACGCGGTCGAGCGGCGTGTCGGCGAGCCGCTCCACGAGCATCCCGAGGAGGATGAAGTTGACGTCGGAATAGATGAACTTCGCGCCCGGAGCCGCGAGGGGCTCGAGGTCGCAGATCCGCCGCAGCGCCTCGGCGGGGCCGGCGTCGTAGTCGGCGAGCGGGTTGTCGGCGATCAGGCCGCTCTGGTGCGTGAGCAGGTCGTGGACCGTGATCTTCTCCTTGCCGCGGGCGGCGAACTCCGGGAGGTGTGTCGCCACCGGGTCGGCGAGCCGCAGGCGGCCGTCCTCGACAAGCTGCATCACCGCCGTGGCCGTGGCCACCGGCTTGGTGAGCGACGCGAGATCGAAGACCGTGTCGGGCGTCATCGGCACTCGCGCCGGCTCGATCTCCCGGTCGCCATAGGCCTCGAGCATCACGACGCCATCGCGGCGGCCGATGCACACCACGCAGCCTGTCATCTCGCCCGACGCGATCGCGCCGGCGACGAGGCCGTCGATCTTCTCGAGCCGCGCGGCATCGATCGCCGTGGCGGCGGCCCCGACCGACGCCGGGCACCAGGCGAGCAGTGCGACGAGAGCCGCCGCGGCCGGAGCCCGCCGCGCGAGCGACGCCGCGAGGCCGGCCGCGATCGTGACGGTGGCCCCGATCAGCGCATACCACGGAAACGCCACCTTCACGCCCGCCGCCGGCAGGGCGAACTGCACGGCCACGAGCGCCGCGAGGCCGCAGCCGGCGCCGACGAGCGCCGCCGTCTGGCCGACCCGGCGGGTGGCCACGCCCAGCGTGAACACGCCGAGCAGGAGCCCGGCGGCGCATCCGGCGATCGTGAGCGCGCTGCGCACGACCGTCTCGCTGAGCGCCGCGGCGCCGATGCCGACGGCCACCTGCAGGATCCCGAAGCCGACCGTCAGCCAGCGGGTGAGCAGCAGCAGCCCGCGCGACTCTTCCTCCCCGTGCGTCGAGCCTCCGCGGCTGCCGGCGAGCGGCAGCCAGAGGTCGTGGAGGAGCGACGAGGCCGAGGCGTTGAGCGAACTCGAGAGCGTGGACATCGCCGCGGCGAGGATCGCCGCCAGCAAGAGCCCCACGAGGCCCACGTTGCGGGGAAACCGCTCGATGATGAACGTGGCGAAGACCTCGTCGGGCCGGGTGGGCGCGGGCACTCCGCTCGTGGCGTGGAAGGCCGCCAGCAGGATGCCGATTCCGAGGAACAGGGCGAACTGCGCGAGCACCACGACGCCGCTGACCACGATCGCGCGGGCGGCGTCGCGCTCGCCGCGTGCGCTCAGGTAGCGCTGCACCATCATGTGGTCGGTGCCGTGCGTGCCCAGGCTGAGCGCGGCCCCGCCGACGAGGCCCGCCCAAAACGTGAATGGGTTCGCGAGGTCGAAACCGAAGTCGAAGACCGCGAGCTTGTCGTGCGCGAGCGCGAATTCCCATGCGGCAGGCCAGCCGCCGGGAATCTGGGCCGCGATCACGAACACAGCCGCCACGCCCCCCACGAGATACACGACGAGCTGGATGCAGTCGTTCCAGGCCACCGACCGCAGGCCGCCGAACACCGTGTAGAGAATGGTCACGGCCCCCATCGTGGCCACGCTCGCCTGAAACGACAGCCCCGTGAGCCGCTGGATGACGATCCCGGCCAAAAACAGCCGCAGTCCGTCGCCGAGCGTGCGCGTCACGAGAAACAGCACCGCCGCGGCCCGCTGCACGAGCGGCCCGAACCGTCGCTTGAGCACCTCGTGCGCCGTGTCGAGCCGCCCCTCGAAGTAGAGCGGCAGCAGGAAGCGCACGATCGCCAGCCGGCCCACGAGGAAGCCGAGCGGCAGTTGCAGGAACCGCAGCCCGGGAGGGCCGTAGCCTTCGCCCGGCACGCTGAGAACGGTGGCCGTGCTTGTTTCCGTGGCCACGATCGAGCCCAGGATCACCCACCAGGGCAGGTTGCGGTCGCCGAGCAGATAGGCGTCGAGGGAGCGCACGCGGCCGCCGGCGAGGAGGCCCACGCCGATGGACAGCGCCAAGAAGCCGAGGAGCACCGCGACATCGACGGCGCCGAGCGAACTCGTCATGAGGGCTCCGCCTGGGAAAGGAACCGAGGCGTCAGTGTAGCCTGCGGGGCTGCGCTCCATCCTGCGGCCTGCGCCGCGGGCATCGCAAACCGGCGGGATCGCGACTATCGTGGAGGCATGGCGCACGCCCTGCCCACCTCCCTGACGACCGAGGCGGCCAACCCCGCATCGGCGCGGATCGACGAGCTCGACGCGCCGGGCATCGTGCGGCTGATGAACGCCGAGGACGCGGGCGTGGCGGCGGCGGTCGGCCGGGAGGCCGCCGCGATCGCCCGCGCGATCGACGTGATCGCCCAGCGGCTCGCCGCCGGGGGCCGCCTCGTGTATCTCGGCGCGGGCACATCGGGCCGGCTCGGCGTGCTCGACGCGGCGGAATGCCCGCCCACGTTCGGCACCGACCCGAAGATGGTCGTGGGCCTGATCGCCGGCGGGCCCAACGCGCTCACGCGGGCGGTGGAGGGGGCGGAAGACAACCCCGACCTCGGCCGAAGCGATCTCGAGGGCATCGGGCTCGGGCCGGGCGACGTGCTCGTGGGCATCGCGACGAGCGGCCGCACCCCCTACGTGCTCGGCGGCCTCGAGCATGCGCGCCGTGTCGGCGCCTTCACGGTCGGGCTGGCCTGCAATGCCAATTCAGAACTCGTCGGCCGGGCCGACGTCGTGATCGCACCTTGCGTCGGCCCCGAGATCATCGCCGGCTCCACGCGGCTCAAGGCGGGCACCGCCACGAAGCTGGTGCTCAACATGCTCACCACGGGCGCGATGATCCGCCTCGGCAAGACCTACGGCAACCTGATGGTGGACCTGCGGGCCACAAACTCGAAGCTCCTCGTGCGCACGCGGCGGATCGTGGCCACGCTCGCGGGCATCGCCGAAGACGAGGCGGAGCGGGCGCTGGCGGCGTGCGACGGGGAATTGAAGACGGCGGTCGTGGCGGTGCGGCGCGGCGTGCCGCCCGCGGAGGCCCGGGCGCTGCTCGCGCTGGCGGGCGGCCAGCTGCGGAGGGCGCTGGAAGGCGGTGCGGCGGATGGCCGGCCCAGCTCCTGACCACGCGCAGCCGGGCACGCTCGTGCTCGGCATCGACGGCGGCGGCACGCGGTGCACGGCGGTGATCGCCACCGCGCCGGAGAGCCGAGCGGGCGACGCATCGCTCTCGATCCTCGGCCGCGGCGTGGCCGGCCCGGCGAATCCGCGCGTGGCCGGCTTCGACGCCGCGCAGGCAAACCTCACCGCCGCCATCGCCGCCGCTCGCACAGCGGCCGGCGTCGGCACCGGTCGGCTTGCGGCCGCGTGCCTCGGCCTGGCGGGCGTCGGCCGCGCCGAGGAGCGCGACCGCATGACGGCCTGGGCCCGTGACACGCTGGCCGCCGATCACGTCGCCGTGGTGACCGACGCCGAGATCCTCTTCGCGGCAGGCACGCTGCCGGCCTGGGGCATCGTGCTCATCGCGGGCACGGGCTCGTTGGCGCTCGGCCGCGCGGAGCGCGGCGCGACGGAGCGCTGCGGCGGCTGGGGCCCGCTCCTCGGCGACGAGGGGAGCGGCTACTCGATCGCACTCGCCGGCCTGCGGGCCGCCGCGCGGATGGCGGACGGCCGCGGCCCGGCCACGGCGCTGTTGGCGGCTTTCCAGCAGCGGCTCGGCGCGGCCGCCCCGGCCGACCTCGTGTCTCGAGTCCACGACCCGGCAGCGAGCCGCGACCGGATTGCGGCGCTGGCCACCGACGTCGTCGCAGCGGCGGCCACCGGCGACGGCGTGGCGGAGCAGATCGTGGCCGGCGCCGCCGATGAACTCGCGCACCTCGTCGCCACGCTCGCGCAGCGCCTCGGCCTGACCGCGGGCGGCTATCCGCTGCGGCTCGCCGGCGGGCTGCTGTGCCAGGCCCCGACGATGCGAGACAGGCTGCTCGCAGGGCTCGCCTCCTTCGGGGCATCCCCGGGCGACGTGTTCGTCGTCGAGGATCCCGCCGCCGCGGCGGCGCGGATGGCGTGGGGCGCGCGGCGGTGATCAGCTTCCGGCGGCGCGTCGCGGGGCCGTGGGTCAGGCCTCGAAGCCCACGCGGCTTTCGAGCCAGCGGGCGAGGGCCGAGAGCGGGAGCGTGAGCAGGAGGTAGCCGGCCGCGAGCGGCAGATAGCTCTCGAGCGTCGAGTAGGTGAAGGCGTTGACCTCCTGGGCGTTGAGCGTGAACTCGGAGATCGCGATCACCGACAGGAGCGACGAATCCTTGATCAGCGACACGAGCTGGCCCGCGACGGGCGGCAGCACGAGCCGCAGCGCCTGCGGCAGCACCACGAGCCGGAGCGTCTGCCAGGGGGAGAGGCCGATCGCGCGGGCCGAGTCGCGCTGGGCCTGCGGGATCGCGGCCAGGCCGCCGCGGAAGATCTCCGCCATGTAGGCCCCGCTGAACAGGGCGAGCACGAGCACCCCGACGGCGAACCGGTTTTCCAGGCCGATGGCGCTCGCAATCACGTAGAAGCCGATCAGGAGTTGCACGAGCAGCGGCGTGCCGCGGATGAGCTCCACATACACCCGCCCGACGGCCTCCACGAGCGGCCGGCGCGACGCGAGCGCGAGCGCCGCCAGGCCGCCGATCACGATGCTGGCGACGAGCGCGGCGAGGCTGAGCCCCACGGTGGTCAGCCACCCCTGCACGAACTTCTGGCGATACTCCCAGACGCCGGCCCAGTTCCAGGTGTAGTGCACGCGGGCGAACGCCGCCGCCACGAGCGCCGCAAACACGGCCACGACGACGAGATGAGCGAGCCAGCGAGGCATGTTGGAAGTCTAGCGGCAACGTGGGGCAACCGTCCCGGTTGCCAAGGAAGGCAAGCGAGGCGCTTGCCCCACTTCTTAAAACGAGAACGGCAACCCCTGTTCCTTGAAGGCGCGCTTCTCATCGGGGAGGAACTCGTCGCCGAGCCGCTCGAAGCCGCCGGCCGTGCGATATGCCGCGAGAAACTCGTTTACCTGCCGGCGCAGGCCGTCGTCGCCAGGCCGCAGGCCGATCGCCCACGTCTCCTCGCGGAATGGCCGCAGGATCGCACGCGTGGTCTCCGGATGCCGCCGCTGGTTGCGAAACACGGAGAGCGAGTCGTAGATGAAAGCGTCGGCCTTGCCCTGGGCCACCTCCATCGCGGCCGCGCTCTCCTTGTCGAGCACGAGGAGTTTTGCCTTGCGAAGTGTCGCCGTGGCGAACGTGTGCCCGGTCGTGCCCTTCTTCACGGCCACGACGCGGCCCGGGGCGTCGAGGTCGGCAGCTGACTGCACCGGCGACTTCGAGCCGACGAGAAGCGCGAGGCCGATCGTCATGTAGGGATCCGAGAAGGCGATCGCCTTGGCCCGCTCGGGCGTGGCCGTGAGCGACGAGATGATGCAGTCGATACGGCCGGTCTTGAGTGCCGGGATGAGGCCGTCGAAGGCGATGTTTTCGATCGCGACCTCGCGGCCAAGGTGCCGGCCGAGCGCCTCGGCCAGCCGCACGCTCACGCCCGTCGGGCGGCCCTGCGGGTCGGTCATCTCGAAGGGCGGATAGGAAAGCTCCATGCCCACGCGAAGCGGGGGCGCGGCGGCCGCGACGGCGGCGGCAAAGAGCGAGCAGAGGGCCGCAAGGCGGGCGATGAACGGCGCGATCGACATGGTTGGAGTGTAGCCAAAGGCGGATGGGCTGCGGCAGAATGCTGCTCCATCAACACCATCCTTTTCCGAGGCCTCCCAGCGATGACTCCCCAGCAGCGTCTTGAATCCCTGAACCTCGCCCTGCCGCCGGCCCCGAAGGCCGCGGGCCTCTACAAGCCGGCCCTCGTGGTCGATCGCCTCGTCTATCTCTCGGGTCATCTCCCCCTCCAGGCCGACGGCTCGCTGATGCGGGGCTGCGTGGGCCGCGATCTCGATGCGGATGCCGGCAAGCAGGCGGCGCGGCTCGTGGCGCTCGCGATGCTCGCCACGCTCGTGGCTGCGCTCGGCAGCCTCGACCGGGTGCAGCGGCTGGTCAAGTTGCTCGGCACGGTGAACTGCACGCCCGAGTTCGAGAAGCACCCGCACGTGATCAACGGCGCGAGCGAGGTCTTCGCCGAAATCTGGGGGCCAGACCACGGCGTCGGCGCCCGCAGCGCCGTGGGCATGAGTTCGCTGCCGATGGGCGTGGCGGTGGAGATCGAGGCCGTGTTCGAGCTCGCCTAGGGCCGAGGATCGCGGCGGGCGAAAAGATCTGCGTCCCCTTTTCAGAGGGGGCGTCGCCGGGCGGTTTGGGGGGAAAGGGCAAAAAAGTTGCCTTTGACCGGCGGGTCGTTTACGCTACCGCGAGAACTTGTCCACTACCACCACCACCACCACCACCACCACCACTTTTCCCCTACGGATTTCCGATCATGTCCTTCAATATCCTTGGCATTTCCGTCCCGAAGATTTCTCGTTGCCCGCGCGTCTCTCGGATTCGCCATGGAGTGGCGCTCGCCGCCTGCCTCGCCTCGCTGGTGGTCGCCGGCACGGCCCGGGCGACAACGTTTCCCATCACCGACCTCTTCAGCACGGGCGTCGATGCCAGCGGCAACCTGATCTCCAATGGAGCAACCGACCCGCACTGGTCGGTGGTCGGCAGCCCAACGATCGGAAGCACCGTCAACTTCTACAACGGCAGCGCCAAGGCCTACCGCATCGATCAATGGATCGGCAACCAGACAACGCCCATCAACTCGCAGTGGGTGTCGGTCCCGAACGGCGACGAGGCACTGGCGCCTTTTTCACCGTCCGGTCAGTTCGTGTCCGCGGCTGTCGCCGAATTCGCCCAGCCGAACTACACCTATCAGACGTCGTTCACGTTGCCCGCAGGCTTCGACGCGGCGGAGATCAGCGGCAAGTGGGTGTGCGACAACATCGGCCTCGACATGCTCATCAACGGCGTCTCGAAGCCTTTCGGGATCATCGATGGAGGGTTCCAACTCTTCAGCATCACCGACGGCTTCGTGGCCGGCACGAACACGCTCTCCTTCGTCGTGCAAAATCTTCGGCAAACCGCAGAGAACTATAACCCGACCGGCTTGCAGGTGCAGGTGAGCGGCACGTATGCCGTGCCGGAGCCGGGGAGCATCGTCCTCGCGGTGACTGGTGCCGGCTATGCCGGTCTCACGTGGCTGCGTCGGCGCCGCCGCGGGCCGGCAGCCTGAACGCCCGCTTCAACCGGCCGCCCGGCCGGTGAGGAACCGCAACTGCCGGCAGACGCTCTCGATGATGAACGCGGGGTCGGTGCCCCGCGCGCGATTGTCGGTGGCCCAAGCCTCGACATCAGTCATCTGCCGCTTGAGGTCGACCACCATCTCCTGGCGGGCGTCCGCCTCGACCTTGGCCGCCCGCCACTCCGCCGGGCATTCTTCGGCACGGGTTGAGCGCTCGAGCGGCGGCCGCCGCGGCCCGCGGGCCACGAAGATCGCCGTGATCGTCTCGGGGCAGCGGCCGGGCGCCGGCTCGCCGGCCGGCTCGAAGACGAAGTCGTCGCCGCGCGGATCCTCCCGCATGATTCCGCCGTCGGCGGCGAGCCGCTCGGGCCGCACCCAGTGCCGGTAGGCGACCACGTCGTGGAAGTAGCGCCGCAGCTTCGTCGCCCAGGCCCAGGGTGGGATGTTGTGGATGTGGAAGATGTTTTTGGCGTTCTCCGCGAGCATGCCGACCGTGGCGACCGGGGGCACCGCCACGACGGCGATGCCGTCGTCGACCAGCGCCGTGGCGACGTCCGCCAGCACGCGGTCCGGATAGGCCAGGTGCTCGAAGACATTCGACGAGAAGGCGAAGTCGACGCTCGCCGGGGCGAGCGCGAGGCCCTCGAGATCGAGATCGCGGGCGTGAAATGCGGCCTGCGGATGCCGCCGGCGCAGGGCGCCCAGCCCGGCCTCATCCTTGTCGATCGCGACGACGGCGCGGGCCCCGCCGCGGAGAAACATCTCGACCCCGTAGCCGGTCCCGCAGCCGATGTCGAGGCACCGCTGTCCGGGGGCATGGCGGGCGGCGAATTCGTAGATGGAGCGATGGGCCAGGTAGCCCCAGTCCGCTGTGCCCGCCTCCTGGCGCTCGCCGAAGTTGCCGGTGGGGGTCATGGGTGTCGCTCCGCTTTCAGGCGGCTCGCTTGCGGTCGCCTGCGGTGAGGGAGTCGAGAAAGTCGAGCACGCCGGCGAAGGCGCGGTCCCAGTCGGAGTGGTCGCGGTGGATCAGTTCGTGGCCCCGCCGCCGCACCTCGAAGAGATCGTCGAAGTGGAGCACGGCCTCGGACAGGCGCGACGCGATCGCCGGAGCGCTCGCGGGCGCCAGCAGGCAGTTGACGCCGTCCTCGAGCAGCCAGGCGTTCGCGGGGTTCACGTTCGAAACGAGCAGGCCGCCGCAGGCCATGAACTCGAACGGCAGATACGAGGGATGCCGCGTCATCATCATCACGAACCCGATGTCGCACGAGCGGTAGAGGTCGCCGGTCTCCCGGTAGCCGAGCAGCCCGAGGTTCGTGACGACGTCGGCCAACCCGTAGGGCCGCGGATCCCAGGCGGCGCCGGCACAGAGAATCTCGACCCGATCCCCGAGCGACTCCTTGAGCCGGCGCAGCGCCACGGCCGCCAGTTCGAAGCCGTTGCGCGGGTGGTCGGGCCGACCGTAGAAGAACAGCCTCCGCGGCCCGCCCGACGCCCGCAACGGCGTGCCGTGGAACACGACGGGATCGATCTGCGGCGTGAAGTGCGTCGCCGTGCCGCCGTAGTCGGCCGCGTAGATGTCGCGGAGCGTGCGCGTGTTGGCGATGCCGTGAAACCCGAACGAATACGTGAGCTCCGCCTGGGCCGACGTGGAACCGGCCGGATAGAAGAGCGGCTCGAAATCCTGGAGGAAGTAGCACTTGAGCCCGGTGTTGCGCACCTTGAGGAGCATGTAGGCGGTGGTCCAGAGCGTGGCGATGGAGAAGTCGGCGGGCGGAATCCGGGCGATCGCGTCGGCACCCGCCAGCACCACCACCGGGCAGTCCGCCAGGCCCGGGAAGGCCGTGGCGATGCGCTGCCGGATCGCGGCGCCGTCGGCGCCGCCGCAGATCACAAACCGCTGACGCACGCCCCGGGATCGGCGCATGAAGTCCGCGCAGCGCAGGATCGTCATCACGCCGCCGTAGAAGGCGTTTTTGAACGCGGGGAGATACCAGTTGCACCAGCCGGCCCCGGGGCCGTGGCCGACTCGCTCGGGATGCTGCTGGGGCCGCGCGAGATCCTCGAGCGTGCAGGTGTTGTCCTCCGCGAGGGCGAGCGCGTCGATCGTGAATCTGTTGATGGCCGGGCGGCGCAGGCGCTTGAAGAGCGACCGGAGAATCTTGGTGCGTCGCGCGGGCCGCGGGTGGGCCAGCGGCGCGGCGGGGGGTGTCCGCAGCGTGAGCGGCGCCACCGACGAGAATGCCGGGTGGAAGTAAGGGTCGTCGCCGACGCTCTCGTGGCAATCCGGCACGTCGGGGAGGATGCCGGAAACGAGCGTCGCGCGGGCGTGCGGCACCACGACCCCACGCTTTCCGCACCGGCCGATCTTCTGGCAGAGGCCGACGAAGGCATCCTGGAACGGGAGCCGACCATCGAGCCCGCCGGCCGACGAATAGTCGGCGGCGTTGATCGCGGCGAGCCACGGGCTGGCGGCGCTCGAGTTTCGATACCACAGCGGCCCGCCCAGCATGCCCCAGTGACGCAGTGGGCTGCCGCGAAAGAGCGGCGACCCGTTCCCGAAGCGGTCCACGACCAGTCCCGCCTCGACGACGCGGCCTTCCGCGTCGAGGATCAGTCCGCTGCAAAAGCCGATCTCGGGATGGCCGGCCGTCCAGCCGACGACCTCCTCGAGCCAGCCCGGACTCAGCCTGCCCACGCGGCCCGACACGAACACGAGCGTCTGGTCGGTCGGCCCGGGGCCGGCCACCGCCTCGTGCACGGCCTTGGTGAGGTTCGTCGCACCCGGCAGAACCCGCACCTGCTCCCGGGGGAGCCCGCCGGCGGCACATGCGGCGATGAGCGTCTCGGGATCGACGTGCGCCGCGCCGGTGACGACGGTGAGGGAGCATCCCGTGCCCGCCGCCGCGAGCGTCTCGGCGATCGAGCGCACGAGCCGGGGCGTATTCCAGGGCGGGGCGTCGGTGGCATCGACCACGACGTGCGCCCGCCGTGCCATCGAAGGCAGCCAGCGGACGTGAAACCCGGAGTCGTCATTCGGCTCGACCCGCGCTGGCAGGCCGAGGCGGGCGACGTGATCCGCGACCGCCCGCAGCTGGCCGGCGAGGGCGTAGGGCTTCGCGGCGATGCCGGTCGACGTGGACGCGGTGTGGATGCGCCAGTGGTACAAGGCTCCCGGCACGCGCACCACCTCGCGAGCGCGGTGGCAGACCCGGAGGAAGAGATCCCAGTCCTGGGCGCCGTCGGTCTCGCTGCGAAACCCGCCGACCTCGGCCACGAGCGAGCGGCGCAGCAGGTTCAGGTGGGTGAGGTAATTGACGGAGAAGAGCATCTCCGGGCTCCATCCCGGTTTGAAGAGCGGGTTTTGCCGCAGACCGCCCGCCGCGTCGATGCTGTCCTTGTCGGAGTAGAGGAAGTCGGCCTCGGGGTGGGCGGCGATCGCCTCGACCATGCGCATGAGCGCCGACGGGGCGAGGGTGTCGTCGTGGTCGAGCAACGCCACGAACTCGCCCTGCGCGAGGGCCAGCGCCGCGTTCGAATTGGCGGCGATGCCGCCGTTATGCGGCAAGAAGACCACGCGGATCCGCCGATCCTGGCGGCTGATCTCCCGGAGAAATCCTTCAGCCCGCGCATTGCCGACGTCGGCGCAGGCGACACACGCCTCCCAATGTGGATAGGTCTGCGCCTGCAGCGATTTCAGCGCCGCGGAAAGCATCGCGAGCGGCACCTTGTAGACCGGCAGGATCACGCTCACCAGCGGCGTCGACGCCAGACGGGCGGCGGCGGCACGCTCGCGGAGGAGCCCCTGTGCATCGGGCTCGGTCGCGGCGATCCACCGGGCAAATTCGTCG
This sequence comes from uncultured Candidatus Kuenenia sp., assembly GCA_964508125.1. Taxonomy (GTDB): domain Bacteria; phylum Planctomycetota; class Planctomycetia; order Pirellulales; family UBA1268; genus RGVT01. The sequence goes on along the minus strand of CAZDTC010000004.1, from coordinate 437 downwards.
GGAACCGCCGCGCCTCCGCCCGGCAGGGAAATCGTCGCGCGGGCGATACGCCCTGCCGTGCGCCGCCCGCGCAGCACCGTTCGCGCGTTGGCGACAACCAGTGCCAGAGGGGGTATGCGGGCGGCGGCCTCGCCGAGGGCGTGTCCGAACTTCATGGGGCGATTCACCGGGCACAGGGGGACGGCCGGACAGATCGGGTGAGTAGCCGCGAAGGCGGGGGCAGGGCAAGGCCTGCCCGAGATCCGGTCGTCGCCTTGCGAAGTGGTCTGGGCAAGCGGGGCAGGGGGGGCGGCCTCTGTTGCCGGTCCAGATCCCCCGCACGCCATGCAGCCCCCCTGCGCCGCCGAGGGGCCTGACCAAGGAGAAGTCGTTCGGTCGCGCCACTAGCAGCGGCCGGACTTGAACCGGCGACACCCGGCTTATGAAGCCGGTGGTCA
>CAZDTC010000003.1:28859-33388 GCA_964508125.1 uncultured Candidatus Kuenenia sp. | reverse complement strand
CAGGGCTACGAGACGTCCGGTCTCGGGTTTACGGTCGGGCCGGGCCAGCCCGAGGTCGTGGAGTTTTCTCTCGAGCGATGAGCGGGCCGCCGGGTTCGAGAGTCATGGTCCGGCACTGGCAGGGTTTGATCGTGCGGCCGGCGATCATCGTCCTCGCCGCGACGTTGGTTGGGGGATGCAATCGACCGGAGCCGGCCTCCGCTCCGCCCTCCCGAGCAGCCTACGATGCGGCGCCCGCGTCGGCATGGCAGGGCTACGTCGCGGACACCGAGTGCGCTGCCTGCCACGCCGAGATCGCCGATCGCTACGCGGGGCATCCGATGGGCCGTTCGATGTCGGCCAACACCGTCGATCGAATATGTCCCATCGGGGAGGCGCACAACAACCCGTTCACTGCCGGTGGTTTCGAGTATGCAGTGACGCCGACACCACGCGGCCTCGAGCATCGCCAAATCCGGCGGGCGGCGGATGGCGGCGTCGTTGTGGAGGTCGCCCACACGCCGGCGGCGGTCGTGGGGAGCGGCAAGCACGGGCAATCGTTCCTGGTGCGACGGGACGATCGACTGTTCATGTCGCCCATCACCTGGTATCCCGAACGTGAGGTATGGGATCTGTCGCCCGGATACGAGCGCCGAAACTCCGAGTTTTTCCGGCCCGTGGTCGCGGAATGCGTCTTCTGCCACGCCAACCGCGTGGAGCCGGTGGCCGAGTCACTCAACGGCTACCGTGATCCCACGCAGGTGACCGAGTCGATCGGCTGCCAGAGGTGTCACGGCCCCGGTGGCCGGCACGTGGCCGAGCGTTTGACGGCGACGCGGACGGCAGGAATCGACCCGACGATCGTGAATCCGGGGCGGCTCGAGCCCGCCCTGCGCGAGGCCGTCTGCCAGCAGTGCCACCTGTCGGGGCTGGTTCGCGTGGAGCGATCCGGTCGTTCCTGGCATGATTTTCGGCCCGGGCAGCCGCTCGAGCACACCATGGTGGCGTTTGTCGGGGCCGGAGCCGCGGCGGACGTGACGGGCGACGAGGCCGGCACGGCGCAGACGCGGTTTGGCGGCCATGTCGAGCAGATGCTGGCAAGCCGGTGCTACGCCGGGAGCAAAGGGGCGCTGGGATGCACGAGTTGCCACGATCCCCACGGCCGACCGACGCCGGATATGCGGGTCGATTTCTTCAGGCAGAAGTGTGTCGCATGCCATGCGGCGGGCGGGCCGCAGGATTGCGGGCTGGCAGAAGACGACACGTCGCGCCGGGCCGCCGAAAACGACTGCATGCGGTGTCACATGCCGCGTGAGCCGAATCAGGTGCGGCATACGGCGATCACCGACCATCGGATCCTGCGCCGGGCGGTGGGCACCGGCGCGGCGGTGGGCATGGGTCCGGCCGGCGTGGACGTGCCGGATTGGGCGGCCGCACTGCCGCTGCGGGCGGTCGTGGTGGGTCCCGATCATCGCTCGGATGCCCAGCAGCGCCGGGACATGGCGCTGGGGCTGCTCATGGCCAAGGGCAAACGGCCGGACGCGGTGACACGTGGCCAGTTGCAGCAGGCGGCGGCCTGGCTCGAGGCCTCACTTTGCGACGACCCTCTGGATGACGCCGGGCGACTCTCGCTCGGCCAGATCCGCGTGCATCTCGACGATCTAGGGAACGCGTGCGGCCTGTTTCAGCAGGTGGCGGCCGAGCATCCTCGCTCCGAACTGGCCTGGGTCTGGGCCGCCCAGGCGTTGACGGCGATGAATCAGCCGGAGCAGGCGCTGGCGAGCTGGCGTCGCGCCCTGGAGATCAATCCGCACATGGCGAATTACTGGTATGAGCGTGGCCTGCTCGAGGGCCGGCTGGGCCGCTGGCGCGAGGCCTTGCGCGTGAGCAGGGAGGCCTCCGAGCGTTTCCCCACCAGCATGGGAGCTCGCCAGCTCCTGATCCAGGCTCACCTGCAGGTCGGCGACCGCCCGGCGGCGGAGGCGGCTTTCGAATTCATGCGGCTCTTCCAGCCGCCCGGCTTCGGGCGCGTCGACGAATGGTATCGCGAGCAACTCACCCGCTGACGGGCCCGGGCGGGTTGTTATCGCTCGGGCAACAGTTGCTTGAACTCCTCCTCGTCGACCTCCTTGACGTAGCCCAAGTCGAAGCCGACGAGCCTGCGGCCGGCGACGCCCGTCTTCTCGTGCGCGACGACGCCCCGCTCGAGAAACCGGCCCGCATCCTTCCCATACCTGATCACGAACGGCTGGGAATCGCGGGGCGAAACGAAGAGCTGGTCGACGGTCGCCACTCCGGCGCGCTTCAAGGCTCCATCGCCCGCCTGTTTCAAAATTGTCTTGAATTCAGCTTCGTCGGCGGGCGCTCGATAGCGGTTCGAACGCAGATGGTTCACATACGCCGAGTTGACTTCGTTCAACACCGCCTTGCCGCTGCCCGGTGACTCGCCCGCGCGACCACGCCCGCAGCCGACGCACGCAACGGCGGCCAGTGGGAGACAAAAAATCAAGACGGCAACGCTCGCGGCAAGCCGGCCTTGAGGACTTTCCGTCATTTCCCGTCCGCGCGGTTGGCCAGCGAGTTGAACACCTCCAACTCGACCTGGTATTCCATGATCTTCACCGACGAGTCGGCAAACCCGACACAAAATCCACTCGGATGGGCCGACCCCGCCATGAGTGCCGATTCCGACAGCAATGCGCCATTCGGGAGGACGTAATCTTCTGCGTCGATCGCCGGCCAACACGCCGCCATCCGGATCGCGTCGGGGTCCCAGCCATCGGACCACCCTCGGTCGTCGTACCACGCCCCGGTTTTGTATTCCGACGGCCTTAGCCGCTTCTCGGCGATGATGGCGGTTTTGCTGGTGCCGTCGGGAATCATCGAGGGTTTCACCGGGCCGCCATAGCCAAGATCCGTCACCTTTGCCCCCCGGGATCCCTGCTCAACATAGTAGCTGCCTCGGGCGATGATACCCCAAAAAGGCCGATAATTATTGCCCAGGGCGGTGGCAGTCTTGGGGGTGAAACCGTTGCTGACCGAACTGCTGGGTGTGCCCCAAAAGCCGTACGTCCTGGAGCACGCGCCGCTCGATGCGTTGTTGCTCGACATCAGGAGGTTGAAGCCGGATTCAGTCATGCCCGGAACGGTGGATATCTGGCTCCGTCCGAAAATCGGGGTCAACGCCGCGTAGTCCATCAACCACGCACTTCCATTTGAAGTGCACCTCGTCGGCCCTCGCCGCGAGGGGCAGAAGTACAGGCCCACCGGCGTGTTTCTGATCGCCTCGGTGGTGGACAGGTTCGACACGGCGCCCTCTTCCAGAAATGGAAGGATCTGATACGCCCAACTCAAGCCCTGCTTCGCCGGCCCAAAGGCGCCGCCGCCTTGAGAATAGTCTTCGATGTCTGGCCAAGGCACGACGCCGCCGCTTGGGTAAATCTTGTGCGCTGAAACCACGTTTTGGATGGCGAGCACCATCTGACGCACCTTGTTTGAACACTGTGTGCGACGGGCGGATTCCCTTGCCGCCTGAACCGCAGGAAGCAGCAACCCGACGAGAACACCGATGATCGCGATCACGACGAGCAACTCGACGAGCGTGAAGCCGCGACGGGAACGCGGAATAAATCCCATCGAGGACGTTTCCGGCTGAGCGCACGATTGCGGAGTGTGTGGCAGACGCCTCATTGGGGTTCCTCCTAAGGAAAAAAACGGTTGAGAGAGCTTCCCGATTCGGACTGGGCAATCCGAGCAACAATAATCCAAGAATTCAAGAGGGAATGATAAGAATCGTCGAGTCGGCCCGCCAAACCCAAGCCGAACCCGCCCTGACGACCGAAAGCCCAGAAATCGCAATGTATTGCGAAGCGACCTTTTCAGCAACGAGAAATCCGTCGTTTCCGCTACGGCACCCCCCCGCCCCCCCAAAAAAATGGTTTGGTTCGAATTCGGGTACTTGACAGGGCCACGGTGGGGCCATTATTCTACGCGTTGGTGTCAGGCGGTCCGATCGTGGGGGCTCGCTGAGGGATAGGGCGGCAACGGAATAATCCCTTGGTGATTTTCTTGGTCGAACGATTCTATCAATAACAACGCAAAAACGAGGGCGACGATGTTTTCTCTTTCAAGCACTTCTCCGCGAAGCATGGGTGCAGGCACGGTGCTTGTCCTGTGCGCCGCGGCAATCATGGCGCTTGCGTCGAGCAGTGTTGTGTTTGCCCAGGCCAACTGGAACGGGTCGACGAGCTCTGACTACTTTACGGCGGCCAATTGGACCACCGGCACGGCTCAGGAGGCGCGGCTCCCTGATCCCGGACAGGAAGTGAACATCGGCAACATCGCGTTCACCAACAACGTCGTCTACAACGGAAACAACAGTTCGGCCACAGGGCAGTTCAGCGTGATGCCTGGGGCGTCGTTCACGATGAACAGCGGCACATTCCTGACGGGCCACATGTACCTCGGCAACGCCAACACGGTTGGCAGCATCGCGACGTTCAACATGGTGAGCGGCAGCGTTCGTGTCACCGGCGACTTCCGCACGAGCA
>CAZDTC010000003.1:0-28759 GCA_964508125.1 uncultured Candidatus Kuenenia sp. | reverse complement strand
TTCATGAGCAACGGTCGTGTCCTTTTCGGTGCGTCGCCGGGCAACACAGTCAATTCGCCGGCCTATGTGAAAATGACGGTGTCGGGCGGCGCGGTCGTGGCCACGAACATCTCGAACACGGGCGACGAAGGCCGTGGAACCCTGCAATTCAACGCCGGTGACATCACGCTCACGGGCGGCATGCTCCGCGGCACGGATCTTTCTTCCCGCGACGGCTTCAACATCGGAGGCAAGGTTCCCAACGCCGGCATCAAGATGAATGGCGGTGTGATTCAGATCAACGCAAACCGTAACGAGGGAACAGTGTACGCCGTTCCGGCGGGAGTCGATCCTGTCACCGTCACCGGCCAGCCCCTCAACCGCGGTCAGTGGCGGTTGCTCGATGGCTCGCTCAACCTCAACGGCGGCGACCCGAACATTGCCGGTTCGGGCCGCGGATATTCGGAGCTTTTTGCGACCGGCACGAGCGGGTCGTCCTACCGATATGCGGTTCGCGTCTGGATGACTTCCGGCACCAGCGATGCCGGCCAGGCGAAGACGCAGGCGAATGCGTTCGCGAATAGCCCGGCCGACGTCAATCTCGACGGCATCGTGGATCAGTCTGACCGCAACTACATGGAAAGCCAAAACGGCTACACCTACACCGCCGACCCGCTGGACGTCGCCGGCGGCATCATCAGCTTCTTCCGCGCCGACGCCACCGGCGACGGCGTGGTGAATGCGGCCGATTTCGCCGTCTTGAACGACCTCTACGGGCAGCGAACCTCTGGCGGCGTCTACGCGTGGGCCAGTGACCAGACGGTCAACGTTGCCAGCGGTTCGCAAAACCAGTCAGGCGACTACACGTTTGCCAACACGAAGGCGTTGACGAAGACAGGTGCCGGCGAACTGGTGTTGAACGGCTCCAACTCCTTCACCTATCCGACCACGGTGTCGGCGGGCCAGTTGACGGTCGCGAGTTCATCGGCGTTCACGCTCGCTTCGAGCACCGTGACGGTGCAGGCGGGTGCGACCCTGAAGGTGAACTCCGGCGTGACGATGATGTCGCCAAAGGTGGCGGTCGCGGGCACGCTCGATGGAACCGGCGCGACACTCTCGGTCAATGCAAAAACCGGGATCAAGTCGTTGGAGATCGTGAATAACGGCAGCGTGACCGGCTCACCCACCGTCGTGGTCAGCAACACCGGTTCGGTGACCCTGTCGAACTCGACCCCACAGACGGTGAACGTCCAGTCGCTGACCGTCGACACCGCCACCGGCGGTAAGGTCGATCTCGGTCGGGGCACGGTCAACATTGCTTCGGGCAGCGCCGCCGCGATCGTGGCGGCCATCGTCCAGGGCCGCAATGACGGCGCCTGGAACGGTGCGTCTGGGATTTCTTCAACCGCCGCTGCGGCTGGTGGGGGATATCGGGCGGTTGGCTGGGTTGACAATGGCGGTGGCTCGTTCACCGTGGCGTTCGGAGGAGCCGGCGACGTAAACCTGAACGGCGTCGTGGACTTCGACGACGTCGTGCAGGTTCTGTCGGCGAACCTCTACGACTCGGGTTTGCCGGCAAACTGGGCCGACGGCGACTACGACTACAACGGCGTGTACGATTTTGACGACGTGGTGGCGGCGGTCGGGGCAAACCTCTACGACACGGGGCCCTACAACACGGCGCCGGGCTTGCTCGGCGGAGCCAGCCTCGTCGGCGGCAGCATCGCTGCCGTGCCCGAGCCGGCCACGTGGGTGCTCGTGGCGATGGGGGCCGCGTGTGCGGCGGGGCGGTCGCTCCGCCGTCGCTCGATGCTGCGGGCGTAAGCGGCACCAGGCCCGAGCGGTAGAAGTCGATAACGCCAGATTTCCCCGTGGGGTGGGCTGCGGCCCGCCCCACGGGTTTTTTTTGCTCCGTGCAGCCTTCCGCCGCTTCGCGCCCGGGCTCACTTCCAATCCGCCGCCTGCCCCGCGTCGGCCGTGGGTACGTTTTCAGCAGGCAGCCACCGCCGCAGTTCCTCGATGCCCTGCTGTTCGCCGGCACCGTCGGCCGTGAGATTGGTCCACTCGTAGGGGTCGCGGACTTCGTCGTAAAACTCCTCGCCCCCGTCGGCGTAGCGGATGTAGCGAAACGCCTCGCTGCGGATCGAGTGGTTGTTTTGTCGGTAGGTGGTGATGGCGGGCGTGGCCCAGCGAGCCTCTGGGTCGGCGAGCAGCGGCCGGATGCTCTGCGACTGCACGTGCGGCGGCGTCGGCAGGCCGCAGAGGTCCATGAGCGTGGGGTAGATGCTCATGTGATCGACGGTGCGGACGCAGCGGCCGTCGGCCGGCGTCAGTCCAGGCACGACCCAGATGAGCGGAGCCCGCGCGGCCTCTTCCCAGAGCGTGAACTTGCGCCAGTGATGCTTCTCGCCGAGATGCCAGCCATGATCGCTCCAGAGGCAGATGATGGTGTTGCTGCGCTCGGGAGAGGCGTCGTAGGCGTCGAGGAGCCGGCCCACCATCGTGTCGCAGAAGCTGATCGCGGCGAGGTAGGCGCGGATCGCCTGCTTCCAGGTGGCGATACCGTCTTGATCGAGGATCGCCTGGTGGTCGCCGCTCTTCGTCGCCAACGCACGGGCGGCGGGCGGCAGGTCGTCGAGATCGTCCTCCCGGTAGGGCGGCAGGCGAACGTCATCCACCGGAAAACGGGCGTAGTACTTTGCGGGCACGCTCCAGGGCAGGTGCGGCTTCGACAGGCCGCAGGCGATGAAGAACGGCCGGTCGTGCTTCCGCCGCAGTTGCTCGACCGCGTAGTCGACCGACCGGGCGTCGAGCATGTCTTCGTCATGGCAGTCCAGCGGGGTGATGTTGAAGCCCCCGGCTCGCACCGCATCCGGCCTCGCCTGCTTCTCCTCGCCCAGCGGAGGCCCACCCCGCCCGAGCCAATCGTCCCATTCGCCTTCGCGAAAGATGCTCGAGTGATAGATTTTTCCCGCACCGCACACATGGTACCCGGCACGACGGAACTGCGTGGTAAGTGTGAGGGCCTCCGGGATCACAGGGCGGAAGTCCTCTTTGTTGTCGTAGACCCCCGTCGCACCTGGCCGCAGGCCCGACATGAGGGCCGCCCGCGAGGCGTTGCAGACCGGGGCCGGGCAGTAACTGTGCGTGAACCACACGCCGCGCCGCGCCAGGCGGTCGAGATTCGGGGTGATGGTCTGCGGGTTGCGGCCGAGGTAGCCGACCCAGTGGTTGAGGTCGTCGACGGCGATGAAGAGCACGTTGGGCTTGGGCCCGATGGCGAGCGCCGGCCGCGTTGCGGCGCCGGCCGCCAGCAGGATCACGGTCAATGCATACGCCCACGTCGCTCTCATTCATCGCCTCCCCTGTCGCCGTCGACGTCGGGCGAGGAGTAAAGTATCCGCCCTTGCACCCGGATTTCCACCTCGCGGAGATACCGGCGGATGGTGGCCGGATTCGGGGTCATTCCCAGGCCGGGACGGTCGGGAGGATGGACGCGGCCCTCGCCGTCGACCGGCAGGGATTCGAACGTGAGATGGGTCGCCAGCGGGCTAGCCTCGACCGGATACTCGCAGAGTTCGTGTGCGGCCAGGCCCGCATAGGGCTGGAGCGAGCCGCTCAGGGCCAGCGGCGTCGTGAAGGTGTGATTCACGTAGGTGACCCCGCGCGCCTCGGAATACCGGGCGATCTCGTAAGCGGAACTGATGCCGCCGATGCGCCCCGCATCGATCTGGATGTAGCCCACCCCGCCAAAGTCGATCAGGTTGCGTGCCATGAACGGCTCGTGCGCGCCTTCGCCGGCGGCTGTCCGCGCCCCGCCCCGCATGCGGCCGCCGAGTTCATGGTAGGCCCCGAGGGCGCCGGACACGAAGGGCTCCTCCAGCCAGAGCACGCCGCATTCCTCGAGGACCGGCAGCCGCAGAGTGGCGGCGCCGACATCGTCGCCCCAGATGGTGCCCGCGTCGACCAGGAGCGCGGCGTCGGGCCCCAAGCCCTCGCGGGCCGCCCGCACGTGCGCCTCGTCGTCGGCCAGGTTCGCCCCAAAGGCCCCCCAGCCGAACTTCGCCGCCCGGAAGCCGCGGGCGCTGACATCCCGGGCCTTCCGCAGCGTTTCATCAGGCGAGTCGCCGAAAAGCTGCGATGCATACGCCGTTTTGGGAAAGGCCCGCGGCCAGCCGAGCAGTTTCCAGGCCGGCTCGCCGCGCCGCTTGCCCAGCAGATCCCAGAGCGCCATGTCCACGCCCGACAGGGTGTGGTCGGCCTGGAGGAGGTCGAAGCTCTGGCGGCGCACGGCGCGGGTGATCGCGCGGATGTCGTCCGGGCCCTCGATGGTCGATCCCAGCACACTCTGGGCCACCGGCTTGCACGCACTGTGCGACATCGGGCAGCACCAGGCGGCGATTGAAACCAGGGGCGCGGCCTCGCATTCACCCCAGCCCTCGAGGCCGTCCTCGGCGCGCACGCGGACGAGCAGCGCATCCTGGCTGCCGTCGCCGATGTCCCGGATCTCCGGCATCGCAAGGTAGAAAAAATCGACGCTGGCGATCTTCATGAGGGACTGCCGTCGGCAGGGGGAGATCCGGATTTGCAAGGGTTGCCGTGAGGATAGCCCGCCCCGCATCGCTTCTGCCAGCGTCGCGCACCCTGACGGGCTGAGAGCGATTGGGGGCGGGCGACATTGCGGTATGATCTCGGCAGGCAGGGCCGCGGACGTTCGCTGCATGAAATGCCGAGGCAAAAATTTCGGAGCAGACGCATGGCGCACGATCGACGGCGGATCGCCCCCCGGGGCCTGCCGCTGGCGGTGATGGCAGCGGCACTCGTCGGCAGCCGGCCCGGCGTCGAGGCGGCTCCGGCCGGTGCGGCAGTCGAAGCATGGACGGCCCCGGCCGCGCGGAAAGTGTTTCGTGAGGACGAACCGCCTCCCGCTGCCCGCGAAGAGGTGCGGCTGGAAGCCGCGGGGGGCGAAACCGAGTCGGCACAGGTGGTGCTGCGGGCCGCGGGGCAGGGATGCGTGCTGACGGCGGCCACGCTCACCGAGTTTTGTGACGAGCGGGGCGCCCCGTGCCTCGACATCCAAGCCAGCCTGCTGCAGGTGGCCTACGTCTACCTGCCCGAGCGAAACCGTGCCTGGCCCGATCCGCTGCCCCCGCTCCGCTGCCCCCTGCCCCTGCTCCCGGGGCTCGCGCAGCCGCTCTGGCTGAGCGTGCGGGTGGCGCCGACGGCGGCGGCCGGCACGTACCATGCCACGCTCCGCCTGTCGTTCGACACGCAGCCCCCGCGCGACGTGCCCGTGACCCTGCGGGTGTATGGGTTTCGCCTGCCCGAGCGGCCCAGCCTGCGCACGGCGATCGGCAACCAGATGGAGTTCGTCCTTCCCCAGCACGGCGTGCTGCCGGGCACGCCCGAGGCCGCCGACCTCGAGCGCAACTACTACCGCTTCTTCCTGGAGCGCCGGCTGTCGCCCTACAACCTGCCGTGTGACCTGTTTTCGCCGGAGGCCGCCCGGTGGCTCGACGATCCGCGGCTGACGAGCTTCGTGATCCCGTGGAGCGACGACGAGGCGCATCTGCGGCGGGTCGTGGAGCATCTCGCCCAGCACGACTGGCTGCGGAAGGGATTCTTTTACATCTGGGACGAGCCGCAGACGCAGGACGACTTCGATCAGCTGGCCCGGCGGGCACGGACGATCCGCGGGATCGAGCCGCGGGCGCCAATCATGGTGCCCTTCAACGGCAACCCGCGCGAGGCGACCGGACGCTCGACCTACGACCGGCTCGACGGCCTCGTCGACCAATGGTGCCCACTCTCGAGCGCGATCGAGGTCGACGAGCAGGCGCGCCGGGCCGCCCGAGGCGAGGGCTCGTGGTGGTATGTGTGCTGCGTGCCCCGCCAGCCCCGCGCCAACCTGATGGTCGATTGGCCGGGAGCCGCCCATCGCGCCCTGTTCTGGCAGCAGAAGCAGCGCGGCATCGACGGCTTTCTCTACTGGTCGGCGACGTATTGGGATCCCCAGTACACCCGCGACCCCTGGACGAACATCCGGACCTACGCCTTCAAGGGCGACTCCTACGGCGACGGCTCGCTCGTCTATCCCGGCAACAGGGTCGGCGTCGACGGCCCGGTGAGCTCGATCCGTCTCGAACTGCTCTGCGACGGGATGGACGACTTCGAATACCTGTCGCTGTTCGAGAAACGGCGCGGCCGCGACGCGATGCTCGCGCTCACGCGCCGCGTCACCACGAGCCTCGGGGAATACACGACGGACCACGCCGTATTCGACGCCCTGCGCCGGGAGATGGCGGAGGCCCTGGAGGCCGGCGCCGCCCCCGAGGCCACGCCCGACGCGGCCGCCCTGCCGCTCGCTTTTCCCGGAGCCGAGGGGTGGGGCCGGTTCGCCGCCGGCGGCCGCGGCGGCGACTTGTACGCCGTCACGAGCCTCGACGACGACGGCCCCGGCACGCTCCGCGACGCCCTCCGCGCCGGCAACCGCACGGTGATCTTCCGCGTGTCAGGCACGATCATGCTGGAATCCGAGCTGTTTCTCGAGCGGTCGCACGTCACCATCGCCGGCCAGACGGCGCCCGGCGACGGCATCTGCCTGCGCCGCTATCCCCTCCGGATTCGCGGCGCGCACGACATCATCGTCCGGCACCTCCGCATCCGCGTCGGCGACGAGGCTGGGCGGCCGCTCGACGGGCTGGAGATCCGGAATTCGGAACACGTGATCGTCGATCACTGCAGCGTGAGCTGGACGATCGACGAAGCGATCAACACGTGGCACCGCACGAAAGGCCTGACGGTGCAGTGGTGCCTGATCTCGGAGCCCCTGCACCGCAGCGTCCACCGCCGCGCTCACGGCTTCGGCGCCAGCCTGGGAGGGCAGGATACGTCGTACCACCACAACCTGTTCGCCCACGCGGCCGGGCGCAATCCCAGTATCGCGGGCGGCGATCACGACCACACCATCCACATGGACTGGCGCAACAACGTGGTCTTCAACTGGCGGCAGCGCACCTGCGACGGGAAGCCGATGAGCGTCAACGTGGTGAACAACTTCTACAAGCCCGGCCCCGCCACGCTCCCGGGCGTCGCCCGCTGCATCGCGAAAATCGACGACAACCTGGCGAAATACGCGACCTTCGAGCCGCGGTGGCACATCGAAGGCAACGTCGTCGCGGGAGCGCCCGAGCTGACCGCGGACAACTGGAGGGGCGGCGTGCTGTTTGAGGGGGAGACGAGCGAGGCGAGGAACCGGGAACGCACCGCCTTTCCTTTCGCGCCTGTCGCGACACAACCGGCGGAAGAGGCCTACGCCCTCGTGCTCGCCGACGTGGGAGCCAATCGGCCGGTACGCGATGCCGTCGATCTCCGGGTGCTGCGGGAGGTGGCCGACGGCACGGCGACCTGCGGCGACCATGGCATCATCGACCGGCCCGGTGACGCGGGAGGCTGGCCGAGCCTCGCCTCGGCGCCTCCGCCACCCGATCGCGACGGCGACGGGATGCCCGATGCCTGGGAGGTGCGCAAAGGGCTCGATCCGCACGATCCCGAGGATCGCAACGGACACGCACTCGACGCCGCATACACCAACCTCGAGACCTACGTGAACGAACTCGCGGGCGACACCGGAAAGCCTGCGGATCACCAGTGAGATCTCCGGCGCATGGCTGACGCCGGCGCGCCGGCTTCAGCCCGGCAGTTCGAATCCCTGACGGCGTTGGCGGACGAGCAGGGCGTCGGCCGCCGGATCGTCGATGAAGCACTCGTTCGCCGGGTTCCAGCGCAGCGATCGGCCCACCTGCCGGGCGATGTTGGCGAGGTGACAGACCGTCACCGACCGGTGGCCGATCTCGACGTCGGCGGACGGCTTGTGCCGCGACCGCACGCAGTCGAGCCAGTTTTGCAGGTGATCGCGGGCCTGCCAGAGCGCCGTCTCGTCGCTCCACTTCCGCTCCTCCTCGGTCACGTCGAGCGACTCGAGGATCTTCGCCGCGATCTCCGGCGGGTTGCTCGTGACCTTGTTGCGGTTGATCTCGAGCTTGCCCTTCTCCCCGATGAACACGCCGCCTCCGTGGGGGCCCTTCTCCAGGATGAAGTTGACGACGACGCCATCGGCGTACGTCATCGACACATGCCCGTCGGGCCCCGCGGTGAGCGGCTTGATCTCCACGGGGCCGGTGTCGTCGGCGCCGAGCGCCCACTGGATCTGGTCGACTCCATGGGCGCCCCAGTTGGTCATCTGGCCGCCGGCGAAATCCCGCCAGCCCATCCAGCCCAGCCACGCGCCGTTGAACGGCCGGTCGGCGGCCTGATTGAGCCACTGGTTCCAATCGAGCCCCGCCGGCACGGTCTCCGCCGGCGGCGGCGGCGCTGGAGAGGCGCTCGCTCCCCCGTAGTTCACCGCCCGCACCTCGAGCAGCCTGCCGAGCCCGCCGTTCCGCACGAACTCGCAGGCCAGCCGATTGATCGCCATCGACCGCTGCTGCGACCCCACCTGGAGCACGCGGCCGTGCTTCCGCACGGCGGTCACGAGGGCCCGTCCCTCCGCGACGTAGAGCGTGAGCGGCTTTTCCGCATACACATCCTTGCCCGCCTGACAGGCTTGAATGCAGGGCAGCACCCGCTGGAATTCTCCGGTGGCGACGATGACCGCGTCGATATCGCGGTGATCGAGCAGCCGGCGATGATCCTGGTAGACGGGCCACGCGGCGCCGCGAGTGGCCTTGTATTCCTCGGCCCTGGGCAGGTTGCAGTCGCTGAGGGCGACGATCTCAGCGCCCGCAGGGAGTTGGTCGAGCAAGAGCCGGGCACGGTTTCCAACCCCGATCGCCCCGACGCGGATCCGCTCGTTGGGCGATGTCTCCGCCGCCGTGGTCCGCGACCGGGGCACTGAGGCCACCGCAACGGCCGTGGCCGAGGCCGCCAGAAATCTCCTGCGATCGACGGCAGCGAGAGCCATGTTCACAAGCGTGTGCTCCAAAGGGCGGCTGGCCGTGCGATCCCGGGACTCAAGCACGCGCGTCACTTCGCCTCGAGCGAGAAATCGGCCTTGTCGGTTCCCGCCGCCGGCACGTCAAACGTGAGGCTGCTGTTGTAGTTGTATTTCGGTGGCACCCGTTCCCGTTCCGAGGCAGAGCCGTTTTTCGAACGCGCGGCTGTTTCCGCGTTGAAGGAATAGATCTTCACGCGATGCGGGCCCGCCACGGCCCCGGGCTGACCCTGGATGGTGGCCAGCGAAAAGCGACCCGAGGGATCGATCCGCGCCGTCGATCCCGGGCCGCCAGTCGCCGCGGTTCCCGTAGCGATTGGTTGGAAGTTGATCACGCCGCCGTCGAGCGGCTTGCCGTCGAGCAGCACGGTCCCAGACACCGGCACGAGCGCGAATGGCGATGGCTTGCACCCCGTCGCCGCGCTCACGAGTAGCAGCGCCGCCGCGGTCCACAGGCGCGAGAATGGATGGCCCGATCCGTCGTTCATCATGGCAGAGAGAGGGACTCGCTTCCTTGGATGGTGCAGCCCGCACAGAAAACATAGGGGTCGATGTTCGGATCGATGACGCCGGCGGAGCCGTCGCAGCGGGCGAACACCATCACGCCATTGGCGTGGAGGCTGCCCCAGGCACGCTTGCACGTGTCGACGCCGCCCCCTCCGATCGTCTGGCAGCGGAGGTAGTCCGCGAGGAACGTCCGGCTCTCCGGAAAGCCGCTCGACTGGTTGTACGACGTATACGCGTACGACCAGAACGATCGCCGCGATTGATACGTCGTCGTGTGGTATTCGCCAACCATGAGCGTTTTGGAACCACCGTCTGTAATGTGCCGGAGTTGAACGGGACCGAGTTTGCGGTCGTCAGGGTCGGGGTTCGTCGAGTAGTTGTACATCGCACCGCGCCATGAGTCGGGCATCCGTTTTTCCGACACGCCCCTGGCATAGGTTGGATCGTCCCAATATTCCGAACCGCCCCCGCCGAGCGAATATCCGGAAACCGCCCGGTACGATCCGGGCGCCCAGAGCCTCGTCTCGGGGCCAGTCTCAGGCCGTTGCAGCGTGCGGGTTTCGGTGTCGCTCGGGCACACGTACACGCCCAGCCGCGTCTCCCGGATTCTGGTGGTCAGAATCGCCTGCTGGATGTTTCCACCGCAGATCGGCGGCGACCTGGTGGGGTCGAGGGGATCCTTCGCCCCCTTCCACGTTTCATACAGCGGCGCCTGTTCGAGAAACGGCAGGATATCGACCGTCCACGTCGTGTAGTAGGGTCCGTTCAGAGTCGGCTTTTCGGTGGTCGAGCCCGCCGGGAACTTGCGCTTCGCCGATTCGTGTGACAAAACGGCCAAGCCGATTTGCCGCATGTTGCCCATGCACTGCGCTCGCCGCGCGGCTTCGCGGGCATTTTGTACAGCCGGCAGAAGCAACGCAATCAGAGTGCCGATGATTGCGATCACGACCAAGAGTTCGACGAGCGTGAAACCTCGGCCGGAACGAAACGTGGCGACGACGAACCTTGGCGTAGCGGAAGAGCGGTGGAGCGGGGCAGCCGAACGGCCCCGAACAAGATGACAGAATGCGACCGAAACGGTCATGTCACTGATCTGCATATCCCCTCCGCACACAAGACAACGGCCTCCGCCTCGCGTTCGCCCCACACAGGGAACTAGCGTCAACCGGCAACGAACGACTACCTACCCCGCCATGGCAGCAACTCGGATTCTACAAGCCGCTTCGTCGCCAACGCAAGGTCGACGCTCGGCCCCTCATCTGGCCGGCAGCCAGCGCGGATGGTCAGCCCCGCGATCGTCGATCCCCTGCGTGATCCTGCACGGCCGGCTGCCGTCGCGCTGCATGACCCACAGCGCCGGAGCTTCCCCGGTGGCCGCGCGACAGAAGGCGATCTCGCGGCCATCCGGGGAGATGGCTGCGCGAAAATCCCACACCGGCGGGTCGCTGTGCGTGAGCGCCTTGACCGAGCCGTCGTGCGGGTCGAACTCCACGATCTCGGTCCCGCCCCGCGCCAGTTCCGGACGGAAATCGCGATTGAAGTGATCGACGTCGGGCCGGTTCGGGGCGAACTCCCAAGCCACCTTCGAATCCGGCAGGCGTCGCGGAAAGAGGATCGTGCCCTCCGGCGTCCACGTGGGCACGTTCGAGCCGCCACCGCGCGTCTCACGGCCGCCGTATGTGGCCGCGAACCACATCGCCTGTCCGACCGTCAGCACCCGGTGTTCGCTGCCGTCGGCGCGCCCGATGCATACGTCGGCCCAGTCGTGGCCTGGATCCTCCCGCTCGTGGCAGTCGACGTACAGGATCCACTGACCGTCGGGTGACCACTGCGGGCCGAAGTAGAGATGCCCGGGATCCGCGGCGACCCGCACGCGATCGCCGCCCTCCACGTCGCTCGTCCAAATCTGATACCCGTCGGGGCCGGCCAGATGAAACGCCACGCGCCGCCCGTCGGGGCTCAGGCGCAGCCCATACGGCACCCCCTCCCCCGCTCGCGTGAACTCCCGCGCCTCGCTCCCATCGAGCCGCATGCTGTAGATCTGGGACACATCCTTGCGCGCCACCTGCACGAGAATCCGGTCATCGCTCACGAGCAGCGCGGGCGTCATGAACGGCGCCAGGCGGCCGCGTTGGCAGATCTCCTCGAGCGTGCCACGATCGAAGTCGTAGAGCCAGAGGTGGCAGGGAGTCTGGGTGTAGTACTCGCCGAACGGACGGCCCGGCCCGTCGCGCCGCGCTTCCATACTGAGGAACACGGCCCGCTTCCCGTCGGAGAGGAAGGGCCCGGGTTGCCACGTGACCTGCAGCGGCCGCTGCAGGTCCAGGTAGTGCAGGCCCTCGCCGTTCGACTCGACGATGCCGGTCCTGCCCTGCGACGAGAAGAGCAGGCGTCGGCCGGCGCCGTCGGCCGGCGCGTCGGAGGCCGCCACGGCCGAAAGGCTCACGGCGAGGATTCCCGCGAACAGGCGTCGAACGGCGCGAAGCATCGGGCGGGCGCGGCTCACAACGTGCGGAAGAATTTCGTCGTCGATGGGGCCGGCTCGATGAGGCGATCGGCCTCCGGGAGGCCCGTCGCGCGGCGGGCTGACGCGTCCCACTGGATCGGGCGGCCGAGCCGCAGGGCCAAGAGCCCGATCATCCCCGCCTCGGTGATCCGGGCGCCGATCTCGAACGGCGAGTAGCAGCGGCCCTCGCCGGCGCAGGCGCGCACCCACTCGAGCATGTGGGAGTTGTTCACCGTTCCCCACCGCGGCCGCTCGCCGGCGGCCGCCTTCTTTTCGTCCCACTCGAGGCCCGCCGTGGCAAGCCGCGGCTCCGTGCGGGGAATCCGCGCCACCTCCGGCCGATCCATCCCGCCAAATTCGGCTTCGTCGCCGAGCCGCACGCGGCAATCGGTGTTCCAAAGCCCGGCGGAGAGCGCGCCCTCCGTGCCCACGATGATGCAGCCGGTGGGGCTGGAGTGCCCCTTGATGACCTCGGCGGGGGGGAGGTTGTCGTGGCCGGATCGAAACACGAGCCGCAGCGGGCCGCGGTCGCCCTTGGGAGCGAACTGATACGTGACGGTGCAGCGGGTCGGGAACGTCTCGTGGCCGAGCCCGTCGGCCTCCGCCTCGACGCGGGACGGCGGATCGAGGTCGAGCGCGCGGTAGGCGAGCTGGAAGCCGTGGCAGCAGAAGTCGGCGAGCGAGCCGCCGCCGAAGTCGTACCAGCCCCGCCACTGGCCCGGATGGTAGATGCCGCTCTTGAAGGGCCGAGGCGGGGCGGGCCCGAGCCAAAACTCCCAGTCGAGACCCGCGGGCACGGGATCGGAGCCCTCGGGTCGATCGACACCGTTCGGCCACGCGTGGGCCGGGTGCCAGACGTGCACCTCGGTGATCGGGCCGAGCAGTCCCGAACGGATCACCTCCATGCCGCGGCGAAAGCCCTCGGTGGAGCAGCCCTGATTGCCGGTCTGCGTGGCCAGGTGCGGCCGGCTCCGTACCGCCGCCTCGAGCGACCGGCATTCCGCCACCGAGTGGGCCAGCGGCTTCTCGCAGTAGACGTGCCGGCCGGCCTCGAGCGCAGCCATCGCGATCGGCACGTGCCAATGGTCGGGCGTGCCGATGACGACCGCATCGACGTCGTGCTCCCGCTCGAGCAGTTCCCGGTAGTCGGTGTAGGGCCGGGCGTTGGAGAGCCGCTCGTCGCCCGCGGCCGCATCGAGCCGGCCACGGTCAACGTCGCACATGGCGACGATGTCCTGATCGAGCTTTTCGAGTTCCTTGACCAGATAGTTCATCATCTGGTTTCCCATGCCGATGGCGGCGATGGCGAGCCGGCCGTTCTTCGTGGAGGCCCGCGCCCTGGGGAGCGCGCCGAGGCCGCCGAGCGCGGTCGCCGCCGCGAGGAATCGTCGCCGGGAAACGTCGCGAAGCATGGCGTCGTCGGGCTGGGGAAACGGGTCGGCGCGGATGTGTGTCAATGTTTTTAACCGAAACGCAACGGGAAAAGTAGAGTCATCGGCCGCGAGGTCGACGGCTCATCGCCGCTCCCGGGCGGGGAGTTCGCGCCGATGGTCGTCGATGAACAGCCCGATCGCGTTGAAGGGAATGGGCTCGAACCCCGGCACATCCCGCAGCAGCCGCGCGTCGGCACGCAGCGCGAAGTCGCCCGCCCCCCGGTCGACGAAGCCCAGATCGATCGGCTCCGGCGCCGAACCCGCGAGATTCACGAAGCCTGCATGCGTGACGGGCGCGGCCATCCCCTTCGTGACGCCCGTCGTGTTGACCACCAGGTTGTCCGCGACCTCGAGCGCGTCGAGCAGTCGCTCCACCTCCGCGTCGAAGTCACACACTTTTTCCGCGCAGTCCACGAACACGTTGCGTCGGATCGGATTGTGGAGGGGCGCGAGCGGCGAATCGCCCATGATCGCCGCCAGCCGCGGATACCTGCCGCTCCAGGGCGCGCGGGTGTAGCCCAGCCGCTGGGCCTTCTCCTCGAGGCACATGCTCTTGTCCCGCGGGTTGTTCCACACCCCCTTCCAGGTGATGCCACGCGCGTCGATATGCAGGCCGATCGGACACTCCACGATCAGGTTGTTGGTCACCGGGTTGTCGCGGCCGCCGCCGATCAGGATCGCCCGCCCGGCCCGATAGAACACGTTGCCGAAGATGGCGTCGCCGGAATCGCAGTCGTCGAGGTAGACCCCCATGGTGTTCACGTGCCCGGCATCGCCCGAGCCGAGATCGTGGATGAAGTTGTGCCGCACCACGTTGCCCTGGCTGGCCCAGTCGCGGCCCGTGTAAAACGCGCCCGCGTCGCCGGTCTCCAGCACCACGCGGGAGACGTCGTTGAGCTCGAAGAGATGCTCGTTGCCGCCGTAGAGGACGGCATTGTGCGGGGCGTCGTGGATGCGGTTGTGCCGCACCACGGTGCCGCACCCCTCCACGCCGACGCCCGGCGCGTAGGCGCGCTGAAAGAGACCGAAATGGTGGATGTGGTTGTTGACCGCCAGATTCCCGGCGGGCGTCAACGACGCGCGATCGCCGCCGTCCAGCTGGATGCCGTACGTGCCGAGGTTGAAGAGATCGCAGGACCGGACCGTGTTGCCGGTGCCCGCAAGCGCGATGCCGCCCCCCGCGCAGTTCGCCACCTCGCATCCCGCCAATTCCACCCCCTCGGCGGCCGATGCCACGATGCCGTCGGCATGGCCGTATTCGAACGCCAGATCCACGAGCTTCACGTGCCTCGCGCCGCGCAGGACCACGAGCGGCTCCGCCAGCGTGGCGAGCACGAGCTGTGAATCCTGCACCGCGCCCGTCGGATACACGTAGAGCAGACCGCGGCCCCGATCCAGATACCACTCGCCGGGTGCGTCGAGTTCCTCGAGGGCGTTGAGCGCGAAGAACCGACGCCGCGCCGAGCCCCATGTCGCGCCGCCGTTGATGCCGTAGCGGTGCGGAGCGGCCAGCGCGAGAACCCGCTTCTTCGAGTCATAGGAGGCGACCCGGATCACCTCGTCGAACCAGTCGTGCGTCCAATAGCCCCACAGCCACACCCCGTCGTCGAGGTTCCAACGGGCCGGACGCGGATCGTCGAATTCGAAAGCCCCCGGACGCGCGTCGCCCTGAGCCGCATCGGCGGCATCCCTCGGGGGCAGCCCCGAGTCGACCGCCTTCGAGAACCCGGCCCAGCCTGCATCGCCCGCGTCGGCGTTTGGCCAGCGCGCGAGCGTCATCGGCCGTCCGTCGGCATACAGCCAAGGGCCCTCCGGCGCACCGCGGAAGGCGGGCTTGAACGCCACGAATCCTCCGGGCGGCGCCAGGGCGGAGACGTCGCACACGAGCAAATGGCTGCGCGCAGCCGGATCGAGCCGCCCGAGCACGGGCTTGTCGGCCACCGGGTGGAACTTGGCGGCCGCGAGCGCCGTGCCCCCCTGGATCCGTGCTTGCCGCTGGATCCGGCCGCGGTAGACGACGGGCGCCTCGGCCGTGCCTCCGTCTTCCGCGGTGAGTGCGAACGTCTGCTCGAGACGATACACCCCTGGATCGACCAGCACCGTCACCGCATCGCCCGCGGCCAGCGTCCCTGCCGCGCGCTTGAGACGAATGGAGTCTCGTGCCTCCGCCAACGTGCGGTAGGGCGCCCGCTCCGAGCCGGTGCCGTTCGCCGCGGCATCGGCCGCCACGTGGATCTCGACTCCAGCCGCCGTGCCTGCGACGGCGTGAAGAAGGTGCACGGTCACGGCTGCGCAGACAGCGGCCCGGCGGACGCCCTGACAGCGCATTGCACCCGCTGTGAGTTTACCCGGCATACCGAGTTCCCTGAGCCGTAGCGACGCCATGTGGAGAATATCCCACGCGTTGCCCGACCGTCGAGCGGCGTATCGCTCCGCACCGCGCGTGGGTGGTGGCAGGTCCGCAGGGCGTTACACTGGGCGGACGGATCGACATCGGAGGCTTGCATCATGCGTCGCTGTTCCCCGTCTTCGGCCACGGCCGCACGCTTCGTGCCGGCGGCGTTGCCATTCGTCTTCGCAGCGGGCGCCGTGGCGTTGGGACTCCTGGGGGCGGCACGGGGCGATGAGGCGGAGGGCGTCTCTCCGCCCTACCCCGACGTCGACGGCATGATCAGCGAACCACTCGAGCGGGCCGCCGATGGAACGGTAGCCTGTGGGTGGGATGCGCTTCGCCACCGCATGCGGGCCAACATCTACAACAGCAACCCCGGGCGGCTCGCCGATCCGGTGCTCACCCAGTTCGAGCGCCTCGCGCGGGGCCGGCCCGACGACGTGGCGGCGGTCAATCGCGAGATCATCGCCTACTGCGAGGGGAAGAAGGCCGAGATCGAGGCCGCATGGCGCGATCCAGCCCGCCGCAACCCTGCCAAGGATGTGTGCGCGTATCAGACCGAGTTGATCCCGCTCGCCATCCTCACGCTGCGGGTCGGCGGCCGCCTCACTCCCGAGGCCCACGGCGCGATCAAGGGCGTGCTCGCGACGTTTCATCCCCAGGCGGCCGACGTCGAACCCACGATGTGGATGCACGCGCCCGGATACAACGGCGCCAACGCCCACGACTACCTGAGCTTTCTCGCCCTCGCGTGGGCGGTCACCGGCGACCCGGAGGTGCGCGACGCCGCCTCCTGGGGCCTGCGCGGAGAATTGGACCACCTCAACACCAGCGGTGACATCGCCGAGTTCAACGTGCTCGAAGGGCACTGGTGCAGCTCGAACGGCTACGACGCGATCAAGGCTTTCGTGCGGGACCCCGAACTGGCCCGGATGGCCCGGATGATCGCGGAACGCGTGTGGATCAACCGCTTCCTCACCTGGTCGCCGGTCGTGGAGCGGATCACCGGGCCGGGCAGCCGCATGGCGCCCGGAGCCTGGCTGGGCACGAGCTCCGACCGCCTCCAGTTCGCGACCGGCGTCGCGAAGCCGATCTGGCTCGACGAATACTTCGACTGGGGCGTGTGGCGGAACGAAGCGTCGGGCGGCCGATGGTCGCTCGACGACGTGCAGGGAATGGTGCCCGACCTGCCGGCCTGCCTGCAGGACGTCGCGTGGCGGAAGCAACTCCCCAACGAGCTGAGAAGCGCGGTGCGGCTCATCCCCTGGATGAACCGCTATCCGAAACTGCCCGGCGTGCCCGACGACCGGCCGGAGCCGATGCTCGGCGAACTGGTCAATTACCAGACCGGCCGCTACGCCCTGGGCTCCATCGACCAGCCCTACGAGGCCTCGGGCTGCATGGCCTACGCCTCCGCCTGGTGGAACGACCACCGCGCCCCCGCTGATGCCCCGCTCGGCAGCCCCAGGCGCTTCGCCGCGCTCTACCCGCACTATGTGTTCAACGGGGCCGCGTTCATGGATCGCACGGAGTTGTTCTTCGACAACCGCCCGAACCAGCCGCTCACGGACGATTGGACGAAGGCGCCCGGCCCGTGGATGCGCGAGTTCGCCGAACGGGGCCGCGCCGGCCTGCTCCAGCACAAAAACACGCTGCTCTTCACCTACTCGGGCCGCAATCGCGGG
Source organism: uncultured Candidatus Kuenenia sp. (assembly GCA_964508125.1). GTDB lineage: Bacteria > Planctomycetota > Planctomycetia > Pirellulales > UBA1268 > RGVT01. Next base: position 11,265 of record CAZDTC010000003.1, on the reverse strand, counting down.
TCCGACGACGTCCGCCCCGTGGCCGGCACGCTCCGACGCGCGTCGGCAGGGATGTTTCTGTTTCGCTGGCAGCCGGGGACGGAAGGCCTGTTCGTCAATCGCCGGCCGATCGAGCGGCTTCCCGTGGAACTCGAGCCCGGCGACTGGTGGTTCATCCACGACGGCGAGACGTACGCGGGCATCCGGCCCCTGGAGGCGACCCATCTGCGCGGTCCGTGCAAGACGACGATCGAGGAGCGCACGCGGCAGATCGTGCTCTACCAGGACAACTACGTGGGAGAGTCGATCGACGGCATCGCCGACGAGCGCTGGGTGCAGGCGCGCAGCGGATTCATCGTCGAACTGGGTGACGCCGCCGAATACGGCTCGTTCGATCGCTTCCGCGACACCATGCTCCAGGCCACGGTGCAGGATTCCGCGGAGGGCTTCGTCCGCCACATCCGGTATCGTCGGCCGGGCCGGGAACTCCAGATGAAGTGGCACTGCTACGAGGAAAACTACCCGCTCCGCCGGATCGACGGCCACGACCACGAGACCGTGCGCTTCCTCCGCTCGCCCGAGTTCGCCGTCGGCGACGGCGCGGTGCGCACGCACGACGCCCGCCTCGACACAGCGCCGGGAGCGCCCGCGTGGCTGCTCTCCGCCACCCCATCCCGCACCTACGTCGCCTACCAACCGCAGCCCCACGCCCAGGAGCCGCTCGCCCTGGAGACGCCGATCGCCCGGATCGAGAGCCGTCGCTTCCCCTTCGGAAAGCTGGCGGCCTCGCAGACTCCCGACGGCGCGCTGGCATTGTCGATCGACGCCGAGTTCCGGCCGTTTTGGAGCAGCGCGCACTGGCGGGCGAAGATCTGGCAGGACATCGGCACCTACCCCAGCGACATCCTCGTCGAGACCGACGCGCCGCGCGTCACGGCGAACATCAACGGCGACCCGTTCCCCGTGACCCGCGAGGAGCGCGAAGGACGGGCCGTGTGGGTGCTCGATCCCTATGCCCGGCTGCCCCGGGTGCTCGACCGCGTGGGCGACAATCGGCCGCGCGAACCCGCTTCGACACCCTGACATTCCGCCCCCATGAAAACCATGCTCCCGATTCTGACGCTGGCAATCCTGCTCCTCGAGCGGCCGGCGGGGGCCGACCAGGCCGGTCGCACGCATGCCGAAAGCGGCCTTCATGCCCGGCCCGCAGTCCACATCCGCGTTGGTCGGGCTGGCGCCGACATCATCGGCGGCGACCATCGCGCGCTCCAGGCGGCGGTGGACTACGTCGGCTCGCTGGGCGGCGGCGTGGTCGAGATCGCCCCGGGCGAATACCTGATGGGTGATTCGCTCCACCTCCGGAGTCGCGTGACGGTGCGCGGCGCCGGTGGGAACACCGTGCTCAAAAAAACCCGCGAGCATCGTTCGCCCCTGGCGGCCGACGGCGATTTCGGCGAGGCGGCGATCACGCTGGCAAGCCCCGCGGGCTTCGAGATCGGCGGCGGCGTGTACGTGGCGTCGAAGACGCAGCGAAATTTTCACGGGGTCTGCGCCACGATCCTGAATGCGCGCGACAACCTGTTCACGCTCTCCCGCTCCATGAACGCCGACATCCTCGCCGGCGACGGCGGCTTCGCGGCCACCGTCTTTCCGGTGGTCAGCGGCTACGAACTCCAGGATGCCCGGGTGGAAAATCTCACCGTCGACGGCAATCGCGCCGAGAACCCCACCAAGGTTGACGGCTGTCGCACCGCGGGGATCTATCTCTATCGGGGCGACGCGTGTGAGATCAGGAACTGCGTCGTGCGCGACTACAACGGCGATGGGATCAGCTTCCAGCAATCCAACGACGTCGTCGTGGCGGACTGTGTCGCGGAGCGGTGCGCGGGGTTCGGGCTCCATCCCGGCAGCGGTTCGCAGCGGCCCACGGTGCGCGACTGCCGCGCGATCGCGAACGGCGAGGATGGGTTCTTCTTCTGCTGGCGGGTGCGCGGCGGCGTGGCCGAGGGCAACCGGCTGGAGAACAACGGCGGCCACGGCATGTCGATCGGCCACAAGGACAGCGACAACGTGGTGCGCGGCAACACCATCCTCGGCAACCGGCAGGGCGGCGTGTACTGGCGGCCCGAAACGGAGCCGATGGCCGCGCATCGCGTCGCGTTCGAGGGCAACACGGTGCGCGACAACGACGGCTGGGGCCTGTTCGTGGACGGCGCGACGGCAGGAACGGTGATCCGCGGCAACGTGATCGAAGACTCGGGCGCCGGTCGACAGACGACGGGCATCCGCATCGGCCGGGACGCGGGCGAGGTGGTGCTCGAGGGCAACACGATCAAGGCGGCCTCGCAGGTGGTCGACGAACGGCCGGCCCAGCCGGATGCGCCGGCAGAATCCCGCGCGGACGGGGCCGCCGATGCCTCCCGGCGGGCGACGGCGCCGTCGTTCGCCGACATCGCCTACGGCGTCGAGTCCCCACGGCAGCGGTTCGACCTCTGGAAGGCCGAGTCGGCCGTGCCCGCGCCGCTGGTGCTCCTGATCCACGGCGGCGGCTGGAGGCGGGGCGACAAGGCCGGCTACAAGCCCGACGAGATCCGACCGTTCCTCGACGCCGGCATCTCGGTGGCGGTGCTCAACTACCGGTACATCGACCAGTGCATGGAGCAGCGGGTTGAACCGCCGGTGAAGGGCTGCCTGCTCGACGCGGCACGGGCGCTGCAGACACTGCGCGCGAGGGCCGCCGAGTGGAACATCGACCCGGCCCGCATCGGCGCTTCGGGCGGCTCCGCCGGAGCCTGCACGGCCCTCTGGCTGGCATTGCACGACGACCTGGCCGACCCCGCCGCCGGGGATCCGGTCGCGCGGCAATCGACCCGGCTCGCCTGTGCCGCCGTGAGCGGCGCACAGACGTCGCTCGATCCCCGTGAACTCCGTGAATGGATGCCGAACGCCGAGTATGGCGGGCATGCCTTCGGATTCACGGCACCGGGCCGCGACCGCCCCGGGGAGTTCGCCCTTCTCCTCGCCAACCGCGAGCGACTGCTGCCGCTGATCCGCGAATACTCCCCGATCGAACACGCCACGTCGGATGATCCGCCCGTCTTTCTCGACTACCCCAAGCAGACCACGCCGCCCGTGCCGGGCACGCCCCAGCCCGACCCGACCCACTCGGCCATCTACGGGATCAAACTCGCGGACCGGCTTCGCGATCGGGGCGTCGAGGCCGTCGTCACCTGGCCCGGGCAGGCAGACGCGACCTATGGTTCGACGACGGCCTTCCTGGTCAAGAAGCTCGCAGCACGGCTTCCAGCACCCGGCCGTGAACGTCGGTGAGGCGGAAGTCGCGGCCCGCGTAGCGATACGTGAGCCGCTTGTGATCGAACCCCAGCAGGTGCAGCAGGGTGGCGTGCAGGTCGTGGACGCTGGTCGGCCGATCGACCGCCTTGAACCCGAAGTCGTCGGTGGCTCCGTAGACGGTGCCCCCGCGCACGCCGCCGCCAGCGAGCCAGACGGTGAAGCCGTAGGGATTGTGGTCGCGGCCGGTGCCCCCCTCCGACACGGGCGTGCGGCCGAACTCGCCTCCCCAGATCACCAGCGTGTCGTCGAACATGCCCCGCTGCTTGAGGTCGGTGAGCAGGGCCGCGATCGGCCGGTCGATCTCCCCGGCGTGCTGCCGCAGGCCCTTCTCCACCTCTGAATGGTGGTCCCAGGGCTGGCCCGCGCCGTGCCACAGCTGCACGTACCGCACGCCCCGTTCCAGCAGTCGGCGGGCGATGAGCGTCTGCCGGCCGTGCACGCCGTCGCCGTACAGGTCCCGAATGGCCCGCGGCTCCCGCGACACGTCGAAAGCGTCGCTGGCTTCGAGCTGCATCTTGTAGGCGAGCTCGAACGATTGGATGCGGGCGTCGAGCCGCGGGTCGTGGCGCGCGGCGCGGTGCTCGGCGTTGACGCCCCGCAGCAATTCGAGCTGCCGCCGCTGCACCGCGTCGCTCGCGTGGGGGCTCTTGATGTTCTCGATCAATTGCTCCGTGCGCTCGTGCTGGCTGTCGATGTATGTCCCCTGGAACGCCCCCGGCAGGAAGCCCGACTGCCAATTGGCCTTGTCGGCGACGGGATAGCCCCCGGGACACATGGCGACGAACCCCGGAAGGTTGCGGTTTTCGGAGCCGAGACCATAGAGCGTCCACGAGCCGACGCTCGGCCGGGGCTGCACGGAGTCGCCGCAGTTCATGAGCAGCAGCGAGGGCTCGTGGTTCGGGACCTGGGCCTGCATGGAGCGGATCACGGCGAGCGAATCGGCGTGGGCCGCCGTGTGGGCGAAGAGCTCGCTGATCTCGAGGCCGCTCTGCCCGTGCCTCCGGAACCGGAACGGGCTCGGCAGCGCCCCGCCCGTCTTCCGCTCGGTGGTCAGCGAAAACGGGAGCGGCTGGCCGGCATAGCGCTCGAGCAGCGGCTTGGGATCGAACGTGTCGATGTGCGAAGGCCCGCCGTTGAGGAAAAACTGCACCACTCGCCGGACGCGCGGCGGGAAGTGAGGGTGACGCGGGGCGAGCGGATCGGTGCTGGCGAGCAGGTCGCTCCCGGGGGGCGGCGCGTTCAACTCACCGGCATCGGCCAACGCCGACGCGAGCCCCACGAGGCCCAGGCCCGCGCCCGCCGACACGAGCAGGTCGCGGCGGGAAAGCGGAACGGCGGCAGAACGTGGATCGGGCATCGAATATCCGAGACTAATCGACGAAGGTGAACTCGTTCGAGAGCATCAACACCTGCGTCAACTGGGCAAGTGGTTTGAAGGGGCCCGCGCCCGAGTCGTCGCCGGCTGCGGCCAGAAATTCGTCGGCCCGCCGCCGCTCCTCCGCCGTCGGCATCCGGCCGAGCACGCCGCGGTAGAGGGCGTCGACGCAGCCTGCGGGATCCGCCGCCGCGCGGTCGGCCGCGTGCGTGGCCCGCTCCGCCATGAACGGATGGTTCAGCCCGAACAGCGCCTGGATCGCGGTCGTCGTCTCCACCCGCTTCGGGGCGTGGAGGTTTGGATTGGCCATGTCGAAGGCGGCCATCACCGCCGGGAGGAACTGGCGGTCGACCGTCACATAGATCGAACGCCGCGGGCCGAACAGGTCGCTGCCCGGACCACCGCGCGTCTCATCGAGGTCTCCCGCCACCGCCAGCAGGGAGTCGCGAAACTGCTCGAACGACAGCCGCCGCGGATTCATCCGCCACAAGAGCCGGTTTTCCGGGTCGATCTCCCGGGCGCGGGCGAGGATCGCGGCCGAAGGACCGGAGGATGCCTGGCGGTAGGTCGCGGAGAGCATGATCGCGCGGTGGAGGGCCTTGGTGCTCCAGCCGCCGTCCCGGAGCAGCGCGGCGACCCAGTCGAGCAGTTCGGGATGGCTGGGGGCGGCCGCCCTTACGCCGAAGTCGCTGGGCGAATCGACCAGCCCGGCGCCGAAGTGATGGAACCACACGCGGTTGGCCCAGACCCGCGGCGTGAGGGGATTGTCGGCGGCCACGAGCGCGTCGGCGAGTTCGACTCGTCCGCTGCCGCGCGAGAACGGCTCCGGTGACTTCCCGGCCACCACGCCGAGGAACTGCCGCGGGACGACATCGCCCTTCTGCGCCGGGTTGCCGCGCCGGAAGATCCGCGGCTCCACGATCGTGAGGCGATCGTCGAGCACGAGCGCGCGGGGCGCCGCCTGCGGCGCCGACAGCAGCCACGCCTCCAGTTCCGTGTGGGCCTTCCAGAGCTTCTCCCGCGTGCGAAAATCCCAGAGGTAGTCCGTCTGCTGGAGCGGCTCGTCGGGGATCGTGCAGGGTGAATCGGGACCGTAGAACGCCTGCCGCAGTTGTTCGTCGGCCGGATCGGGGAGCGCGGTCGGCTCGGGACTTCCGCCGCACCGAGCCTCCGCGCAGGCGGCCTCCCACTGCGTCTCGACCGCCGCGAGCAGGCCCGCATACCGCGCGGCGACGTCCGCGATCGAGACCGGCGGCGCGCGAAACGCGGCGGCCACCCGGGGATTCCACGCGGGCGGCCCGGCCGCCAGTCGCGGGGCGATGTCAGCGGCCCGCGCTGCGAAGTCGTCGTCGTCGAGTTGCGCGTAGGCCGTCCACGCCGAGAACACGGGATCGCGGAGCACCTCGGCCCGCTTGAGCAGCACTTCCCAACGCCGGACCAGCCCGGGCAGGAGGTCGTCCGCCGAGGAAAGCTGCACGAACGACTGCTCCGGATACGTGTCGAGCGTGCGCTGGGCGAGCAGGTATTCGGACAGCCGCCGTCGCAGCCGCTCGCTTCCCTGGCGGCGATGCGTGGCCGTGAGCTCGTCGAACGCCCGCTGCCGCTTCTCCAGTTCGGCGGTGAACTCGGGGGTCAGCGCCGGGGCCTCCGCGGTCGGCGGCAGGGGCTCGAGCCGCTCGACGCAGTTTTGAAACACGCCGTACAGCCCGTAATACTCCCGCGTTGTGATCGGGTCGTACTTGTGATCGTGGCACCGCGCGCACGCCACGGTGAGGCCGAGCACGCCCCGCGAGACCACGTCGATCCGGTCGTCGATGATGTCGGGGGCGTTTCCGAGGAAGCGGCGGCCCAGCGTCAGAAATCCCATCGCCGCCAGCTGGCCGCGATCCTCGCCGGCCAGTCGATCGGCGGCCACCTGCATGCGGATGAACGTGTCGTAGGGCATGTCGTCCTGGAAGGCGCGGATGACCCAGTCGCGGTAGTGCGAGGCGTGCACGTAGCGATTCCCTTCGCCCACGTCGACGTAGCCCTTCGTGTCGGCATAGCGGGCCACGTCCAGCCAGTGCCGTGCCCAGTGCTCCCCGTAGCGCGGCGATGCCAGCAGCCGTTCGATCAACGCGTCGTAGGCGTCGGCCGCAGGATCCTCGACGAACGCCCGCGTCTCCTCGGCCGTCGGCGGCAGCCCCGTGAGGTCGAAGGAGGCGCGACGGATCAGCGTCGCCCGATCCGCCTCAGGAGAAGGCTCGAGACCCTCGGCCTCGAGGCGGGCCAGCACGAAGCGGTCGATGGGGTTCCGCGGCCACGCCTCGTCGCGCACCGCGGGCGGCTCTGGCCGCTCGAGCGGCTGAAAGGCCCAGTGCGCGCGGGCCGCCTCTTCCGCGGAGGGCGGCGGCCCGGCCGCATCCGCCGGCCACGGCGCGCCCGCCGCGATCCAGCGGCCGAGCGCCGCGACCTGATCGGGCGAGAGGGCCGGTCCCTCTTCGGGGGGCGGCATGCGCAGGTCAGGATCGGTGCTCGTGACCCTCGCGATGAGCGGACTGGCTTCGGGATCGCCAGAGACGAGCGCCGGCCCCCCGTCGCCGCCCGTCAGCATCGCGGCGCGGGAATCGAGCCGCAGCGACGACCACTGGGTCTCGGGGCCATGGCACGCCACGCAGCGCTCGGTGAACAGCGGCCGCACGACCGTCTCGAAGAGCGATTCCGCCTCGTCAGGCACGGCCGCCGCCGCACGGCCGCCGCCGATCAGGGCGAGCGCCGCGATCGATGCCATCACGCGTTTGGCCCAACATCTCTTCATCGTCGTCGCCTGTACAAAACGAGCCGTGGCTTCGCCGGGAACCTTGCCTTCATGGGGCAGCGCAGCCCGCCTGGGTATGATACGCTCTGCGGAACGGCATCCGTCGCGGGACCGTCCGCCCGTCGACACGTCACGGCAAACTCGCTTTCGGGAGGAGTGCGGCATGCGGCCCAGCAGGAGAAGGTTCATCGGGTCTGCGGGGGCCGCGGGGGTCATCGCGGCTGCGCGAATCCCGGCGTTCGCAAGCGCGAACGACTCGATCAGCGTGGCGTTGATCGGCTGCGGCCGGCAGGGCCGCGGGGTGGCGGCGCAGCTCGCGAAGCTGCCGGGCGTGCGAATCGCCGCCCTGTGCGATCCCGACGCGGGCCGCCGCGAGGAGGCCCGGGCCGAACTCGGCGCCGGCGAAGCGGTCGCCGACCTGCGGCGGGTGATCGACGACCGCTCGATCGACGCGGTGATCGTGGCCACGCCCGACCACTGGCACGCGCCGGCCTCGATCATGGCGTGTGCGGCCGGCAAGCACGTGTACGTCGAGAAGCCCTGCAGCCACAACCTCCGCGAGGCCCGGCTGCTCCTCGAGGCCGCCCGTCGCCACCGCGTGGTCGTGCAGCACGGCACCCAGAGCCGCTCGAATCCCATGATCGCCGGCGCCGTCGAGATGTTGCGCGACGGCGCCATCGGCGACGTGCTCATGGCCAAGGCCTGGAACATCCAGCGGCGCGACAACATCGGCCATGCCACGCCCTCCGCGCCGCCGCCGGGAGTCGACTACGACCTCTGGGTGGGCCCGGCGCCGATGATGCCCTTTCAGGAGAACCGCTTCCATTACAATTGGCGATGGTGGAAGAACTTCGGCAACGGCGACATCGGGAACGACGGCACGCACGAGATCGACTATGCCCGGTGGGGGCTCGGCGTCGACACGCTGCCGACGACCGCGGTCGGCCTCGGCGGCAAGTACGGCATCGACGACGACCAGGAGTTTCCCGACACCGCCACGCTGGTGTTCGAGTATCCGGGTGACGGGACGGTCGGCCATCGCCGCCAACTCCTCTTCGAAATGCGGCTCTGGTCGGGGAACTACCCGCACAACTGCGACAGCGGCGCCGAGTTCTACGGGACGAAGGGGCAGCTGTTCGTCAGCAAGCGGGGCAAGGTCGAACTGCTCGACGGGGGCAACAAGCGGGTCGAGATCAAGCCGGAGCAGCCGCCGCTGCCCGGGCATCAGGCCGATTTCGTGGCGGCGATCCGCGAGGGCCGGCGACCGGCGGCCGACATCGAAGAGGCCTACCGCACCGTGGCGCTCGTGCACCTGGGCAACCTCTCCGTGCAGCTCGGCCGCGCGCTGACGCTCGATTCCTCCGGCCAGCGGGTCGTGGGCGACGAGGAGGCCACGCGGCTGCTCGGCCGAACCTACCGCGAAGGTCACTTTGCGGTGCCGCGGGGCGACGCCTGACGCACGCCAGGGTCTGCCCGGCGCGCAGGCCGCACACGGTCGACGGAGTCCCGTCGCGGCGATAGACTTTCCGGCGAGAAGGCGCCAGGAGGTCGGCTCGCATGCGTGGCTTGAGAGCCCTTCCGCTCGCGGTCGTCGTTCTCCTCACGCCGGTCATGGCGGCGGGCGACGACGCCGTCGGCGACGGACATCCCGCCGCGGACTTCGCCTCCGTCCGGCCGCTCGTCGCCCGCTACTGCGTCGACTGCCACACCGGCGCGGATGCCGAGGGGGAGGTCGACCTCGCCGCGCTCGACGGCCCGGAGTCGCTGCGGAAGCACCTGCGGCTCGTGCAGCGGGTCGCCGAAATGGTGGAGAGCGGGCAGATGCCTCCGCCCGATTCGGACCAGCCAACGGCGGCGGAGCGGGAGGGCCTCGACGAGTGGCTGCGGGCGTTCCTTTCGGCCGAAGCCCGGGCCCACGCCGGCGATCCCGGCCGCGTGGTGCTGCGGCGGCTGAACAACGCCGAGTACTCCTGGACGATCCGCGACCTCACCGGCGTCGCGTCACTCGATCCGGCCCGCGAGTTTCCCGCCGACGGCGGTGCCGGCGAGGGATTCACCAACACCGGGCAGTCGCTCGCGATGTCGCCGAGCCTCGCCGCCAAGTATCTCGATGCCGCCAAGGGGATCGCGAGCCGCGCCGTGCTCCTTCCAGACGGCATCGCGTTTTCCGCAGGCGACTCCCGCCGCGACTTCACCGACGAGTGGATCGCCCGCGTGAAGGCCTTCCACGCCCGGTTCACGCGGCCGCTCCGGGAGGCCGATGCCCGATCGCAGACGATCGTCAAGCACGGCGTGACGCTTGACATAGGCACGGAGGGATTCCTGCCGGTCGAGGAGTACGTGGCCGCGACGCTCGCCCTCCGCGGCAGGGCGACCGCCGACGAGGCGACGATCGATGCGGTGGCCCGCGACCGCGACCTCTCGCCAAAGTATCTTGCGACGCTCTGGCGGGCGCTCTCGGCGGCCGATTCCGGCTCGCCACTGATGGACCGCGTCCGCGGCCTGTGGCGATCGGCGACGCCGGAGGGCGCGAGCACGGTCGCCGCCGAGATCGCGCGGTGGCAGGATGCCGTCTGGGGCTTCAACGAGGTGGGCATGATCGCCCGCCACTTCGGCCGAGAGGAGGGCCCCGCTAGCTGGCAGGAGGCCCGCTCGCCGCTCGTGGCCACGCGTGAGTTCCGCGTCGGAATTCTGCCGGCCGCTGCGGGAGAGGCGTCGCCGCTCGTCACCGTGCACCTGGCGGCGGGCGACGCCGGCGACGGAGCGGCCGACGACGTGGTCGTGTTCCAGTCGCCGCGCCTCGTCGCCGAGGGCCGCGCCGACCTGCTCCTCTCGGACCTCCGGCCCTACGCGGCGGCGCTCGCGGAGTGGCGGCAGCGGCTCGCCTCTTCCGCCACAGCATGCCTCGCGGCTGCCGCCGAGGCGCTCGCGGCCGGGCCCGGCACGGCCGGGGAGGAGGCGGTGGACCGGCTCGCCGCCGCCCACGACGTGGATCCCAGGCTTCTCGAGGGCTGGTTCGCCGTGGTCGGGCTGGGGAGCGAGCCAACTCGCCTCGACGCACTGCTCACGGAGAAGCTGACCAACGGCGGAGGGTGGCCGTTCGTCGGCGGCTGGAAGGGACCCGGCGATCTCGCCGTGCTCGCCAACTCGTCGTCCGACCGCGAGGTCCAGATTCCCCAGACGCTGCCGCCGCTGGCGATCGTCGTGCATCCGGCGGCCGACCGTCGGGTGGTCATCGGCTGGCGCAGCCCCGTCGACGGCCGCGTGCGGGTCGAGGGGGCCGTGCAGCGCACCCATGCGGTGTGCGGCGACGGCGTGTCGGTGGAGCTGCAGGTGCGGCGCGGCAGGTCGCGGCAGTCGCTCGCCGAGGCGGCCGCCAAGAGTGCCGACCGCGTGCCGCTCGGGCCGTGTGAATCGGTCGCCGTGCGCCACGGAGATATGATCTGCCTCGCCGTCTCAACCGACGGCGACCATACCTGCGACTCGACACGGGTCGACCTCCGGATCGAGGTCGGAGGCGACACGACGGCCGCCGGCGCGCAGGCGTGGGACCTCGCCGCGGACTGTGCCGGCGACATCGTCGCCGGGAATCCGCACGGCAATGCCAATGGCGAGGCGGATGTCTGGCACTTCGGCAGCGAACCCGCGTCGGTCGGCGGCGATCTCCTGATTCCCCGGGGCTCGACGCTCGGCCGCTGGCTCGTCGCCGCGCCCGGCGCCGACCGCGACGCGCTCGCCCGCCGGATTGCCGCGCTCCTCG
>CAZDTC010000002.1:0-43170 GCA_964508125.1 uncultured Candidatus Kuenenia sp. | reverse complement strand
CGTTGAGCCGACGCCATAGCTCGTAGCCGAGCGGCACGCGGTTTAAAAACACCCAGCCGATCGCCTGGTTGCCCTGCCGCAGAAACTCGGGATCGGGCCACATCTCGCCCGGCCGCATCGAGTCGGGCTCGATGAGCACGCGAAACTTCCCGGTGGTGCCGGCGGCCGCAGCGTCGATCTGCCGCACCTTCCCTCCGAAGGTGCCGATCGCCAGTTCCGGGAATCCTGAAAACTGGATCGCCGGCCAGCCCTCGAACTGCAACCGCACCTGTGGCAACGCGCCGGTGCGTTCCGCGAACCCGCGCACCAGCGGTGCGTCCAGGCCGTCGAGGAAGAGCTCGACGACACGGTCGTTGGTGTCGGGGACGATCGTGCAAAGCTCGTCGCCCTCTTTTACGTACTGTCCACCCTGGCCAACGTTCGCCTCCACGCGGAACACGGTCCCGTCGCAGGGCGCCACCACGAGCCGGGCCTTGAAGCGTTCGATGCGATTGTCGATCTCCTGGATCTCGCGCTCGATCGAAAACAGGTTTTGCTCGCTCTTGCGCAGGTTGGAGCGGGCCACGGCGATCGCCGAGAGGCCGGCGGCGTCGGCCTGGAGGAGGAGCGCTTCCTGGGTGAGCAGGGCAGCCTCCGCCCGCTGGACTTCCGCGGCGGCCTTTTCCGTGTCGGTGCTGGCGCGATCCGACCGCATCCGCGCCTCGTCGCGGTTGAGCTTGCTCTCGAGGCCGCCGAACGTGGGATTGGTGAACAGATCCTCGAACATCTCGAAGCGGTTCTTCTCGAACGTCTGCGCGAACTGTGCATTGGCGCCCACCTGCTTGGCCACGTCGATCGCCTTGCGCGCCGCTTCACGATTCGCCTCCGCTGCCTTCACCGCCGCATCGCGGGCCGACTCCTGGGCCTGCGCCGCGGCCGCCTGCTCGGCCACCTCCTGCTTCGCCGCCGCCAGCCGGCCGGCGAGGAACTCGCGCTGGGCCTCCAGCCTTGCGGCAAGCTCAGGATCGTTGTCCTCGATATCGACCACCGGATCGTTCATCTTCACGCGGCTTCCCTCGACCACATGCCACTTGCGCACCTGCCCCGAAACCCGCGCCGTGAGCACCTGCATCCGCTCGACTGGGGAATATGCGACGACCTGCCCCCGGCCCTGCACGGTCTGCTGCCAAGGCACGAAGGCCAGGAGGAATGGGGTGGCCAGGAAAAGCAGGACGACCAGCCGCGCCATCCAGCGCACGAACCGCGGCGTGGCCGATCGCCGCATCACATCGTCGAAGCTGTGCGACTCGCTCATGCCCACTCCACCGTCTTGTCGCAGCGATTTCGAATGTCCTCGCGGGCCGTCACGACGACGAGCGTCCAGGGCGCCTGTCGGTCGAAGAGCGCCTCGAGGAGCTGCGGGCACTCGTGGATGTCGAGGCCGTCGAGCAGTCCGTCGATGAGCAGCAGCCGTGGCCGACCCGCGATCGCGCGGGCGATCGAGAGCCGGAGGAGCTCGTTCGTGGAAAGCGGCAGCCCGTCGGAGGCCAGCGGCGTGGCGGCCCCCTGCGGCAGCCGGGCCACGCGGTCGTCGAGCCCCACCATGTCGAGGGCCCGCTGCACGTCGACAGACGAGAGTTCGGTGCGACCCACGCGGATGTTCTCCGCCACGGTGCCGGCAAACGTCTCCGTCTTGCCGACGAGCGCGATCTGCAGCCGTGTGGCCGCGCGGTCGAGCGAGCGTGCGTCGAGTGCGTCGATCTCGAGCATCCCCTCGTGCGGCAGGCGCAGCAGGGCGAGCGTCTCGAGGAGAAACGTCTTACCCGCGCCCGAGGGCCCGATTACGGCTACGCGCTCGCCCGGTCGGGCGGTGAGCTTGAGCGTCTTGCCGCGGCGCGTGATCTCGGTCACGGCCTGCATCGGCGTGTCACGCGGCGGAAGGATCTCGCCCCCCTCGGGTTCGAGCGTGAGCTTGGAGATGACGCCGAGCTTGTCGAGCGAAGCCTGGAGGTCGTAGAAGATCTCGGCATACTTTCCGAGCTTCGAGAGGGCCGTGAGCACGAGCGTCACGATCAGCTCGCCAGCAACGAGCTGGCCGAGATTCAGCTGGCGGTTGATCACGAGCCAGCCGCCGAGGCCGAGGAGCACGGTGCTCGCGATCGCCTCGAGGAGCAGGGAGAAGAGCGTCTGCCGCCAGACCACGCGGAAGTGCTTCTTGCGGGCGACGAGATAGGCGTCCGTGAGCTCGCCCGCCCGCTCCATCGCCACCGCCCCGCCCTTCCCGAAGCGGAATGTATGGGGGCACTTCGCGATCTCCTCGAGCCAGGCCGCCGTGTCGAACTTGGCGTAGCTCTCGGCGATGCTCGTGCGCACGCCGCCGATCCCGAGCACGAAGATCAAAAATACGAGCATCCCCACCATCACGATCGCGAACGTGAGCAGATAGGGGTGGTAGAAGGCGAGCACGATCAGGCCCACGACCGTGGTCATGGCGATCGCCACGCCGTCGACGAGGAGCGACGTGATTGACTTCTGCACCGTGGCCACTTCGAAAAAGCGGTTGACGATGTCGGTGGGATTTTGCCCGTCGAACGACTCGATCTCGGCCCGGGCGAACCGCGTGGCGAAGGCGTTGGCGGTGCGGGCGAAGAGCCGCCGCTGGAGATATTCGGCCACGGCCACCTGCAGCGCCCGCAGGACCGCCGAGAAGATCAGAAACGCGAGCATCACCAGCGAGAGCACGACCACCGGCCAGAGCAAGACGCCGAAGGCCACGGTGTTGACGAGGGCCTCGATGGCGGCGGGCGTGACGATCGAGAGCAGCCCCACGCCGAGCGCGAAGGCCAGGATCGTGAACACGTCGCGCCGTTCGAGGTGCAGCAACTCCGTGAGCCGTGCCCACGGCCCGATCACTGCGCCGCGATGATGCCCTGCAGCTTCTGCCATACGGTCCAGAGACCGACCATGATGAAGCCCGCGGCCGACAGCCACAACAGCAAATCCCACGCTCGCGAGGGGGCCAGCCGCGGCTCCATCGCCCCGTGCCGAAACCAAAGCACGGCCGCGCCCAGGGCCGCGAGCATCACAGCCTGCATCGCCCCGCTGGCAAGCACCATGCCCACGGGCTCGCGGATGAGGAGCGCGAGGCCGAGGGCCACGAGCGGCCAGGCTGTCGCGATCCGGCGCGACCAGGCCCGTCGGCCGGCGTCGTCGGCCGGGATCCAGCCGGCAAGCGCCAGGCCGTCGGCCACGATCCGCGAGTTGCCGTCGGCCGCCGCGAAGAGCGTCGAATAGAGCACGGCGAAGGCCCCCACGAGAAAAATCTCCTCCGCCCACGTGCCGAACACGGGCGCATACATCGCGCCGAGCGACCGCACCATCTCGCCGCCGGCGGGCCGCAGGCCGAGCCGGCCGAGCGTGGCCGCGCCCAAGAGATAGAAGGCCACGGTCACGATCGTATACACGACCATCGACGCCCACGCGTCGACCTGCATCACGCGCAGCCAGCCGCGGGCCCGCTCGGCCCAGGCGGGCGAATCGTCGCGCGGCCCCACGGCCCGGCCGTAGCCCTTCTCCAGGCACCAGTAGGGATAAAACATGAGCTCGCTCGCCCCCACGCCGATGATCCCGAAAGTTGCGAGCGCCGTCATCAAGGGTGAGCGGCCGCCGACGGCCGGTGGAATCGAGGGGATCATGCCTGCGGCGAGTTCGCGGCCCGAGATCGCCCATGCCGGCTGACACTCGAGGAGCACGAGGGCGAGGAGCGTCACGAGCGTGAAGATGCCCACGAGCACGATCGATACGCGCTCGATCACGCCGTAGCGGCCGAGCGAGAGGAGGATCGACGTCGCCACGCCGACGACGATGGCCCAAAACACGTCGTCGCGGGGCCGCTCGAGCGCCTGCGCTTCGGCTTCGAGCGCGGCGAGGCGGGCGTCGAGGGCGTCGGCTTGCGCGGCATCGCCCGAGCGCCGGGCGGTGGCCGCATCGATCCGCGTGGCCGCAGCCTTGTCGTGCACGCGGTTCCAGTCGCGGCCGGCGGTGGTCACGGGCGCGCCGGCGGCAAGCGTCTGGGCCACGCCGGCGAGGATGCCCCCCTGCTGCACGACCACGAGCACCGTCATCACCACCCACCCCCAGTAGATCCAGCCGAGCCCTCCGATCCGCGGCCCGGGCACGCGGTCGAAGGCGGCCAGCGGTGTGCGGCCCCAGGCGAGCGTATGGCGGCCGATCTCGACCTGCGCGGCCACCTTGATCGCGCAGCCGATCACGATCAACCAGAGGAGCGAGAAGCCGGCCTCCGCGCCCACGGTGGTGGCGGCGATGAGTTCGCCGCTACCCACGATGCAACTCGCGAGGATGATCCCCGGCCCGAGTTGGGCGAGCGTCGCGCGCAGCGTCGTCGGAGCAGCTTGCATAGGGGGGGTGGGACAAGCGTCCCGCTTGCCATCATCTTGGCAACCGGGACGGTCGCCCCACGTGTTACATCGCGGCCCGGATCATCTCTGAGAGCCCTTCCTTCGTCGTCTGCGGATGGTGGAAGCCGGCGGCCACGAGCTTGTCGCAGGGAAACACGCTCGTCTCCTCGATCGCCTTGAGCCGGGCGCTGGTGAGCGGCATGTCGCGGCCGGTGAGCCCGCTCACGAGGTCGCCCGCCGGGGCGAGCAGCCGGGCGGCGAAGGCAGGCACGCGCCTCGGGGCCGGGGCATCGGCGAGTTCAGCGATCAGGCGGGCGAGGTCGGCGAGCGACGGCGTCTCGCGGTCCGACACGTTAAACACTTCCACGCCCGGCCGTGCCCGCACGAGCGCGAATTCGAGTGCGGCGGCGAGATTGGTCCGCGACACGATCGCCTTCCGCGTGGCGCCGCTGCCCACGAGGCAGGGCCTGCCGGCGCGGATCTGTCGCACGAAGGCCGCGAGGTTGGCCTCGTTGCCGGGCCCGTAGACCGGCGCGGGCCGGAGGATCACGGCCGCCCGTGAGGCGTCGGCGGCGGCCCACTCGCGCACGAGCTTTTCCGCGCGGGCCTTCGAGAGCCCGTAGGGCGTGTCGGGCTCGAGCGGCGCGTCTTCGAACTGCGGCTGTGTCGAGGGAGCCACGGCCTTGATGGAACTGGCAAACGCAAACCGGCCCACGCCGTGTCGACCGGCCCAGTCGAGCCAGGCACGCGTGCCGCCGACGTTCACGCGGTCAAACTCATCGACATCGGCCGCCGTGGGCCGCGGCACATGCTGCTTCACCTCGAGATGGATGATGCCGTCGGGCGGCGGGATGCTGGCGGCATCGGCGAGCACGCGGTCGCGTGCGGAGCCGATCCAGCCGGGCGGGAGGTCGGTGGGCGCGGTGCGGCCGGTGGCGACGCCTGCGTGGCCGCGCGCCGCAAGCAGCGGCAGAAGGCCGCGCCCCACGAAGCCCGTTGCGCCGGTAACGAGAATATTCATAGACCGCGTGCCAATCGCCGGGTTGTCGTTTTTTTGGCGACCGAGACGGTCGCCCCACGTGGGGCAAGCGTCCCGCTTGCCATTCGTACCTTCACGCACACCCCTCGATCCACTTGGCAAACTGGAGATAGGTCTTTTCCCGATCAAACGCGGCCTCCGCCAGGCGTCGGCTGCCCTGGCGGCAGTCGTTGAGGAGTTGGCGATTGGTCGCGAAGGCGGCGATCGCGCGGGCGAGCGAGGCGGCGTCGCCGGCGGTATAGGTGATCCCGGCGGAATGCTCCGCGACGAGCCGCTCGAGTTCGCCGGGAATGGAGTTCACAAGTGCGAGCCCGGCGGCAGCGTAATCGCCGGCCTTGTAGGGCACCGCCACAAACGACTCGGGCTTCACAAGCACGAGGCCCACATCGGCCGTGGAGAGCAGGCTCACATACTCGCGGCGGCCGAGCAGGCCGTGCACGACGAGCCTGCAGGCTCCCTTGAGGCCGGCCGCGGCGGTGCGCAGCCGCTGTTCGAGCGCGCCCGTGCCGGCCACGTGGATCTCCGCCTCGGTGCCGGCCGAAGCGAGCAGCCGGCAGGCGGCCACGAGCGTGTCGAGATCCTGCCCCGCTTCGAGCGTGCCGGCATACACGCACGACACGGGCCGTGAGGCGCCCGCCTCGCGCGAGGCGTCGACATCCGTCGGTGAGAGCCGGGGCGGCTCGGGGAATTCCTGCAGGTAGGCGCCGTGATAGCAGGCATGGGCCGGAGTGTCGGATGCGTTTCCGCCCGCGGCCCGCTTCTGCCGGGCCAGGTCGAGGTAGGTCTCCGACGCCGCCGAGAGGGCATCGGCCGCCGCGAGCACGGCGTTGCGCCGCTTTTCCATGCCGCCGAGGAGCAGAGGCGCCAGGATGCCGCGGAGCCACGTGGGGCCGGGCAGGAGCCGCTCGAATGTTTCGGGCCAGGCGTCCATCACGTCGCACACAAAGAGCGCGTCGAGCCGCTTGGCGAGGCGGGCGGCGGCCTCCGGGCCTTCGAGGGGCGGCAGGCTCGCCAGGATCACGTCGGGGCGGTCGAGCTGGCCCGAGGCCACGCCCTCGCTCGCCAGCCGTTCAAACGTGCGGCCGAAGTCGCGGTGGCTGCGAATCCTGGCCAGCGAAACGTTTTTTTCGTAGGGCCTCACGGCCACGAGCCTGACGGCAAACTGTTCGTCGTCGCGAATCCCGAGGGGCACGTCGCGGCGGGCCTTGCGCCGGTGGCTCCAGGTGCAGCTCCACCAGGTCACATCGTGGCCGCGG
Organism: uncultured Candidatus Kuenenia sp.; assembly: GCA_964508125.1. GTDB lineage: Bacteria > Planctomycetota > Planctomycetia > Pirellulales > UBA1268 > RGVT01. The sequence continues at coordinate 36,478 of CAZDTC010000002.1, read as the reverse complement.
GCGGCGAGGATCCGGGCGAGCGACCAATAGCGGAGCGGAGGCAGGCCCTCGCCGGGAATGTCGTCGAACGGGTTGACGATCCAGATCGTGAGGGGCGGGGGCAGGGGCTCGGCTCGGCTCATGGCCGCGGAGCGTAACAAAAGCCCCGCGCGGGCGAGAGTGCCACGCGTGCCGCGGCCCGGATGTGGGGCGACCGTCCCGGTCGCCAACGTGTGGTGCGACGGCAAGCGAGACGCTTGCCCCACGTCGCCACGGCAAGCGAAACGCTTGCCTCATGTGATTGATTCACAGCGCAAACATCGGCCGCGTGGTGCGGAGGTAGATCCGCCCCCCGCCGCAGCGGGCCCCGTCCCGGAGTGCCTGCTCCGGCGGGCCATTCGGGGACCCGGGGCGGATCCCTACGCCCCTTGGAGGGCTTCGACGCTTGTGATGTGCAGCACCGAGCAGATCACCAGCCGGTCTTCCTCGGGGTAGGATACGTAAACCCGCGTCTTCCCGATCGCCAGGCACTCGGGATGGCGAATCTCGTGTGACTCGCCGCTCGAGAGATTGATGACAAACGGCTCGAACGGGCGCCGCAGCACGAGGTCGCGAAGCGTGTCAGCGGTCATCAGTTTTCTCCTTTTGGCCAAGCAGTATACGCTCGTTCACATTCAGGCGTCAATTGACGGCCCGTGGGGCAAGCGTCCCGCTTGCCAAGAGATGAGGCTGTTTTTTGGCAACCGAGACGGTTGCCCCACGGTTCCCTACCGTTCCCGCAAGGAATCGATTTCGCATGGCGGGGGCTAGCCGTGTAGTCCATACTAGGGGCTCTTTTTGAGGATTATCCGTGTGTGGCATTGCCGGAGTCGTAAGCGCCGATCAGCGGCTCGTGGAGCCCTCCGTGCGCTCCATGATGCGGGCGATGGTGCATCGTGGCCCCGACGACGAGGGGTTTGAGCAGTTTCCGATCGCCGCGGGCAGCCATGCGGCAGGGCCCGCGGCCGGCACGGTGGGCTTCGGGTTTCGGCGGCTCGCGATCCTGGATCTCTCCACCGCCGGCCACCAGCCGATGGTGCATCGGGAGACGGGCGACTGCCTGATCTTCAACGGCGAGATCTACAACTTCCGCTGGCTGCGGGCGAAGCTCCAGTCTCTTGGCCTCGAGGTGCGCAGCTCCGGCGATACGGAAGTCTTGCTCCACGCGCTCGTCGCCTGGGGCGAGAAGGCCCTCGACGAGCTCGACGGCATGTTTGCCTTCGCCTTCTACCATGCCAAAAGCCGCCGCGTGCTCCTCGCCCGCGATCCGTTTGGCATCAAGCCGCTCTACGTGGCCCGGGCCCACCGCGCCTTCGTGTTTGCGAGCGAGGTGCGGGCGGTGCTCGCTTCGGGGCTCGTGCCGGATGATCTCGATCCCGCTGGCATCGCGTCGTTCCTAGCCTACGGAGCCCCTCAGGATCCGCTCACTGTTCACCGCGCGATCCAATCATTCCCGGCCGGATCGTGCGAGTGGATCGGGAGCGACGCGGCCAGCCGGCCGCCGGCCGCCAGGCGCTACTGGCGGTTTCCCGACGTTGCGGAGCCGATCGCCGAGGCCAAGGCTGTGCGCACGATCCAGATGCAGCTCAACGCGTCTGTTCGCGATCAGTGCATCTCCGACGTGCCGCTGGGCGTGTTTCTTTCCGGAGGGATCGATTCCGCCACCCTTGCGGCGGTTGCCCGCAACCACCGAGCGCCCGTTCACACGTTTTCGGTGGGCTTCGAGAGCTCCGGAGGAACCGACGAACTCGCCGACGCCGCCGCCACGGCCCGCGCTCTCGGCACGCAACATCGGCAGACAATTCTCGACGACGACTGGATCCAACTTCAGTGGCGGGAGTGGCTCCAGGCCTGCGACCGCCCGAGCATCGACGGTCTCAACACCTACGTCGTCAGCGGCGTCGTGAAGGATAGCGGCACCACGGTGGCCCTATCCGGGCTCGGGGCAGATGAGTTGTTTGGTGGCTACTCGACCTTTTCGCGGGCGGCGAAGGCAGCCCGGCTACTCTGGCTGCTCGCATTGGTTCCCCAACGCCTCCGCAAGTCGTTTGCGGAGGTGGTTTTCGCGGGGCTTCCGGCCGGCAAGCGGGCCAAGGCGATTGATGTGGTCTCCGGGGGCACCACGCCGCTGGAACTCGCGAGCCAGTTTCGTCGGCTCACGAGCGATAAAGCTCTGCAGTCGATCGGCTTTGATGCTCGTTCGCTCGGGCTCACGCAGCAGTTTCTTTCGCCCGCGGCATCCGAAGCCTTCGGCAACGTCGGCCGCGATGCCTTTCGCGCTGTATCGCAAGCCGAATGCGTCCTCTATATGGGCAACACCCTGCTCCGCGACTCCGACACAAACAGCATGGCCCATTCGCTGGAGATTCGCGTGCCATTCCTCGGTCGGTGGTTCGCCGATGCGGTGAGTGCGCTGCCAAGCAGCGTGAAAAACCCGCCGAACGCGCTGCCCAAGCATCTTCTGCGTAAGGCCCTCGGATCCGTGTTGCCCTACGATCTCTTCGCGCGGCCGAAGCGGGGCTTCTCGCTGCCGATCGGGGAATGGATGTTTGGCCCGCTCCGCGATCAATGCGAGGGGGCGATCTCCACGCTTACCGACTGCCCGATTTTTCCGTCTGGATCGATTGCCCGGCTTTGGGACGGCTACAAGTCGCAGCGACATGCCATGCACTGGTCCCGTCCGCTATCGCTTGTCGTTCTCGGCAACTACCTCCAGCAATCCCAGGCCCGCGTAGGACAGGCTTCAGCCAGTCGCTTGTAAGTGGGGCAAGCGTCTCGCTTGCCTGGTAGCCAGGCCACGAAATGGCGACCGAGACGGTCGCCCCACGTGCCCCCCTTAAGGCATTGCAAGCACTCCAGGCCTGTACCAAAGGTACATTTCGTTCATGGGGAATATCTCGAATCGATCTCGCTACCTTGCTCCGACCACCCTCGCTGCCGGCGTGCTGGCGGCGTTGGCGTGCCTCGGTGCATCGACGGAGTCGCCGGCGTCCCGCGGCCGTGCTGCCCAGGCGGGCGTGTCGACGCCGCGTGTCGTCGAGGCCCCGGTGTGGCAGGCCGCCTTGCATCCCCACGCGATCAACGTGGCATCGCCTAACCTACAGTTGCCCCGAGCGCCGCGGCACCGCAGCGATAAGCCATCGTCGGGCGCTGCCGATGGCGAGGGAGTAACCAACAATTCGATCCTGGCCTCGCTCGGTGCCGACACGCACCGTCCCTTGGTGATCGCGCCCTCGCCCTGCTGCCCGCTCGACGGGCATCCTCTCTCGCTCTTGCGCCCGCCTTCTCTTCTGGTGGGCTGATCGGCGCGCGGATCGTAAGCCTCGCGCCCGCTGAGCGCTTTCATGCGCTCTCGATGCACCTGTCTCGTGAGCGATTCACTACTCCATGTGCGGTATCTGCGGAATCATCAGTACAGACCCGCGGCCGGTCGAGCCGGCTGTCAGGGCGATGATGCGCGCGATGCTGCACCGCGGCCCCAACGACGAAGGCTTCGAGCTGATTTCCATGGGCCCCGACGACGCCCCCAGCCCGGTCCTGGGCCTCGGTTTCCGCCGCCTCGCGATCCTCGATCTCTCGGCGGCCGGCCATCAGCCGATGTTCAACGAACGCACGGGCGACTGCCTCGTGTTCAACGGCGAGATCTACAACTTCCGTCAGCTGCGGGCGCAGCTCCAGTGCGAAGGCGTGGTGTTTCGCAGCACGAGCGACACAGAGGTTTTGCTTCAGGCGCTCTGCACATGGGGGGATTCGGTCGTCGAGCGGCTGCAGGGAATGTTCGCCTTCGCCTTCTACCACGCCGATTCGCGACGGATCTTGCTCGCCCGCGACCCGCTCGGAATCAAGCCGCTTTATGTGGCAGCCCTGCCCGATCGGCTCATCTTCGCAAGCGAGATCCGGTCGCTCCTCGCCTCCGGCCTCGTTCCCAAAGACCTCGATCTCGCGGGCATTTCCGGGATGCTTGCCTATGGGGCAGTGCAGTCGCCGCGAACGGTATACGAGCATATTCGATCGTTTCCCGCAGGCCATGCGCAGTGGATCGACGCAAGCATCGCTGCAGGGAAGCCGCCCAGCCCGCCACGACGCACGTGGAGCTTTCCTCGACAGTTGATCGCCGACGACGAGCAACGAGCCGCGGCAAACGTGCGCGAGTTGCTACGTGAATCGGTGATGCGTCATCTCGTGGCTGATGTACCCGTGGGCGTTTTTTTGTCGGGCGGCATCGATAGCACGGTCATCGCATCGTTCGCGAAAGAGTACACGCCGCGAATCACGGCTTTTACCGTTGGTTTTGGTGTAGTGCACGGCGTCGATGAGGTGGAGCAAGCGCAAGCGACAGCTCGCGACTTGGGGATGCCGCACATTGCTGTTTCTCTCGACACCAAAAACCTTCCCGAAAAGTGGTACGACTGGTTGGCGGGCATGGACAGCCCGAGTGTCGACGGATTCAACACGTATGTCGTTAGCCGCCGGCTCGCGGCCGAGGGCGTTGTCGTCGGTCTTTCGGGCCTTGGCGCCGATGAGTTGTTTGGCGGATACTCAACTTTTCGCAGAGTGACGAGAGCCTCAGCGTTTCTGCCATTGCTGCGGTTGATTCCGCAGAGCCTGTGGCGACAGGCGACGGCCGGCCTACAGACCGTGTTTCGATCGAGAAGTGACGCCGAGAAATTTGTGGATCTCATCGTCGGTGACACGCGCCCCGCGGGAGTGGCCCGGTCGCTACGGCGCCTTCTTTCGGATTCGCAAATAGCGGCGATGTATACGAGCACGCGGCCACAGAGGGCCGTGCTGGAAATGCCGGGTATCGATGCCGATTTCAACGAGCTAATCTCGCAGACAGACGCCTTCAATGGTGTGTCGCAGTCGGAAATAATTCACTACATGGGAAACACACTCCTGCGGGACACAGACGCAAACAGCATGCGTCATTCGCTCGAGGTGCGTGTGCCGTTTCTTGATTTGCGACTGGTCGATTATGTCTCGGCGCTTCCAGGAAGATTGAAGAATCAGAGGACCGGCAAATTCCTTCTGCGTAAGGCGCTCGAGGGAAACATTCCTGCACACGTCACAGCCCGCCCTAAAACAGGTTTCTCACTGCCAATCGGAGATTGGATGCGGCATGAGATGAGGGAATCGTGCGAAGCAGCTCTCGCCAATCTGGTGCGCCGGGCGCCCCTCGATCCGATGGAGGTCGCCCGCCTTTGGCAGTTATTTATCGCGCGGCCTGAAGCCACAGGTTGGCTGCGCCCCATGGCCCTCGTGGCACTGGGCAACTACCTGAAATAGTCCGCCGAGCGAGACCGTCGCCTTGGCGGTGCGACTGCCGTAGTCGTCTGCGATCGCGGCTTTCTGATAGAGTGCCTCTCACAGGCTTTGAGTTGGGAGAGCGACTGGCACGATGCGCCCATGGGCCGAAAAACTGGCGGTGTGGTTGCTCGTCCTTGGAACGGTATCTGCTCCCGTGGCGCTCGGGGCATCCCATCAGTGGACGCGATTCAGCCTCGAGCTTTCCGTGGTCGTGTCGTCGATCTTGTGGGCTCTGACCGCGAGAAGGCCCATGTGGCTGCAGGTCTTGCCGGCCTGCGCCTCGTGCATCGGCCTGATTCAGGTGCTCCCTCTCCCTGAGGCCATCCTCACCACCATCGCGCCGGTATCTGCCGGCGCATGGAAAGTTGCATCCGCAGGTCTCACGAATGCCAGCGCAACCATCTCCGTGGACACGCACGCGTCTGTGCTTGCAGCAGCTCGGCTTTTCACGGCGGTCTCCGTGACGGCAGTGGTCGCCAGCGTTACTCGCTTCCGGCCATACCGCGTGCAACTCATCGCAGCAGTCGTTGTCGTGGGCGTGGTTTCGCTGGCGTGTGGAGCTGTGTTTGGTCATGCATCGACACCGCAAAGATTGCTGCTCGGCCTTTTTCCGCTGGGAGACCCCGGCAACGTCGTATTTAACTCGGTGGCCATGCCAGTCGAATCGGCCGGTGTCGGGAGCGCCCAAGTCGTCGAGGTCGGAGGGCTGCGGTATCCGGCGGATATCGCGCACAGTGGCGACGGGTTTGGAACGTATATCTACAGCAATCACTTCGCCGGCGGGATAACCTTGACACTCCCGCTCGTGGTAGCTGCATGGTTGGTATTCTCGAGAAGCCGGGTGCCGGAGTTGATTCAGATCGGCGTTGCTGTAGCAGCGTTTTCATGGGCGATATGGTTGGTCGGGGTGGGAGCGCATTCACGCGCTGGCGCTGTCGCTTTGGCATTCTCCGGCCTCGCGCTCGCTGCATTTTCAGCGCGGAGGCAGTGGCTCACCCGAGTGATGGTCGGATGTGTCATCGGCTATACGCTGTTGGCGGCGGGCGGACTGGCGTTGATGCTGGCTCCGAGTGACCTCGTTCTCGGGTGGATGCCGGAGAAATATCGATCGATTGTCGACGTGCTCGTCACCGATGCCCGCAACGTCGCGGCTCAGGTCGCGGTTCGGATGTTTCTCGCCTCGCCGATCTTGGGGACGGGCTTGGATACTTATTCAGGCATTTACCCGCGATTCACCCAAAACTCGTTCGTGCTCTTTTATGCTCATAACGACATTGCGCAGTGGTTGGCCGAGACGGGGCTGTTTGGTGTGGGCCTTGCCAGCGCGGGACTTGCCGTCCTACTTTCGCGTTTCCGACGATTTTGCAGCATGCCGCAGGCGGATGAGCGATTGCTGTTTGCAGGGTGCTGGGCCGCGCTTGCGGGCATCACGATGCATTCGGCGTTTGACTGGAATCTCCACCTGCCCGCGAACGCCTTCCTGGCAGCGGTCATCGCAGGCTTGGCCGTCGCAAGCGCTCCCTCGCAGGTGGCGCCGGGCGTCATGTCGAAGGGCATGCGTTTCGTCGCCCCTGGTGTGCCGATCGCATTCACGCTGATGTGCGGTCTTACAGTGCCCATCCTCTACCGGGATGGATGGTCGCAAAGTGCGCTGAAGATGCTACGACGTGCGACTGCTCAAGCGCGGTCAGCCACCAGTACGGGGCAGGAGGAAAGTTGCCGAGCGTCGTTGGAACATGCCCTTGAAGTCGGCGAACACATGGCCGAATGGGATCCGCGAAATGCGCAACTTGCCATGCTGATGGGGCAGGCAAGTTTGCATCAAGCGGCTGTTGAGGTGGACCCACTGCGAAGGGAATCGCAAGCGTCACAGGCAGAGAAATGGTTTGCCGTGGCCCGGACTTCTTCCGCCGTAGTCCGCGGCATACCGGCAGCCTCCTTGAAGGCCGCCTTGAAGACGCCGCGCTGAGGCGAGATGCTTGAGCGGCCGCGATTCGTCGCGGGCGGCCGACTCAGGGCGCGGCTGGTGCGAGCGCAAATCGATACAGGCAACGGCTCAGTGGTGCACACTCGTCGCTGAGCACCCCGCCCTCGAGCTCGATTTCCCGATCGTCGTAGAGCCTGCGTCCGGATTCCACGCTGCAGCCGCATGCATCCGCGACGTCGATGCGAAGGGTTTGAGGACAATCGGCGGTATTCACCGCGAGCAAATAGGCAAAGTCCCCCAAGGTCCATACCGCATGGTGGACCGTCGCACTCGGCGGTCCGCGCATGCGCAGCACCGTGTCCGGGTTTGAAAGCACATGCTTGTGAAGAGCGGCGGCGTCGCGGTTGAAGGTCTTCATGTCGGCCCAGACTTGCGGATCAAGGGGTATCTTCGACCAATACCCGAGGCCTCGCGTGCCGTGCAGGAGATGCAGCCAGGCATGCACGCGCACCGCGCCGGCCGACGGCCGCATCAAGACCTCGTCGTACGATCCGGATATCCATGCAAACGCTGGCCGGCGGCCGACGCGGGCGTTGTTCACCATCTGCACGCCAGGCAGCAAATCACCGTAGTCGAAAGGCTCGCCCGATATTTCGTAGTTGTCGTGACCGATCACGTCCGTGCACTTGAAGCCGCCGTAGGGTTCGATCTGCCAGGAGTGGTTCCAGTTGACATAGGCCGGCCGCCCGGGATCCGTTTCCTTCACCGCCAGCCACAGTGCCTGGAGATCGGATTCGGTAAATTTGAATTCACGCTCCCATGTGAGCGATGAGGGCTCGTCCTGGAGATACCAGCCGAGAATCGCTGGATGGTCGCGAAACGCTGACACCAATCCGCAGTACGCCCCCGCCAGGCGGGCGATGTTGCCGCCGTAGAGAGCGCCGGTGTTTGCCCAATCGCTGAACGTCCAGGGAATCGGCCAGAAGAGCCCCATGCCGCGAGCGTGCAGCCGATCGAGCTGCCGTCGGATTTCCGCGGCCTTCCCAGACGGCACGGAACCATTCAGGATTTCCTGCTGCGACAGTCTGCCGGGAGCGGCAACCAGGCAGTTGAATCCTGCTTTCGTGATGCGATCGAGGTGCCAGTCGCCGAGGGTGGCTGGTTCGATGGGAAGGAAGATGGGAAGCATCGGATTTCCGTCGACCGTCAGGCTTCGCGTGAAACGATTCACCCGGATATCCCGGCCAGAGCGCGCGAGCTTTGCGAACGTGTCTGTGGCTCTGCCCGTGCGTTTCCCCGCCGAGTCGGCAATCGCGTGAATGCCGATTGTGCCCGGTTGGAGACCGGCCATGGGCATGACGACCGTATGTATGCCGGGCTCTTTGATTTCGATCGATTGCTGTTGGACTGGCAGCTTGGCCCCCGTGAGGGCATCCAGCAGCCTGCAGTGAATCGTTGTCGGAGTAGGGCCGGACCACTCCAGACGCACTCGAACATCGGGATCGTCGAGCACATGGTCATATTCGGCGTAGACCGTGAGCGGGGGAACGACGTGCGAGGCGTTTTCGGCGGCCATGCCGCGAATCTCTCCCCGACGACGTGCGGCCGCATCGCGAGGCTCGCTTGGCGGAGCAATCGTTCCTTCGCCCGGGGATGGGCGGAAGGCAGTTGCTTTCTTGCCCGGTTCGAGTTGCGGGGCCGACAGCCAAACGACGCTGCCAGGGTCGGGGATATGGATTGCCGGCAACAGGGGAAAGCCCGTGCCAGTCGCTGCTATCCGCTGCCACTTCGTCCCTACCCGCGCCGTCGCAAGCGGTCGTTCGCTGGCAGGATGGTGAATGTGGACAGCCGTGTTGGGGCGATCCGCTTTGGCGTAGATTGAAAACGTGTAATCCCCCTCGGGAAGATCGAGCTTGGATCCGGTGAGGACATACATGGCAAGCCGCTGATTCGGCGGATTCGGCACAAAGCCACCTTGCGGAGGGTGATGCACTCGAAGGACACGAGCGGGCGGAAAGGGCCCTGGTTCATCGACGATGCCGAAGAAGTCAAAGGTCCATGGCTCGATGCACCAGCCCGCGTCGCCCCAAAGACCCCAGAAGTCTGGAAGCTTGGGGTTGGCGATCGAGGGCAGAAACGATGCGTTGGACAGAAGGTTTACGACCTCCGAATCGGGTACCGCTTCGACGCGAATGTCGTCAAACCAAGCATCGCCCGCAAAGGGGCGGGGCGCGTTGATCCACACGGCAAGTTTCCGTCCCTGCTGCCGGTCTACGTCGAGGATGGCCTCGCCCTTCATCCACTCCGCATCGCCTGACAGGCTCAGGATCGGGCCGGCCGGAGGCACCGTCCCATAGACCTCGAGTCGCACGCGGTCGCTGCCAAGACCAGATGACTTGCCTCGGCCGGAGATCTTCACCCTCCGCACGCCTTGGGCTGTGAAATCCGCCAGATCAAACGACTGGGAGATTCGCACCGGCCGGCCGACCCCGGTCACCTTCAGGCTGCGCGAGCCCTCGATCGATTGTTCAGAATCACATGTGAGGGCGGCACCGCCACTGTCGATCGACCATCCGGGGGGAACTGCCGTGTCGACGACTGGTTCCGCGAATGACGGATTCGGGACCGCATTCGGCCCCCCGCCGACCGGTTCGAGTCTCACCGACTTGAACCAGGCAGCCCCATCCGTTGCCGTGGCCTCCGCACCCAGGGCGATCCAGCATTCGCGGACTCCGGCAGGACGTCGCGAAGCTGGCAACTGAAACGAGACTGTCTTCCAATCAAAGTTGGTCTCCGATCCTGGGGTTGTCTGACCGCGGGGCAGCGGCGGGTCCGCCTCGATCCGGGGCTTTGCCTTGTTGGCTCGCACCCGAACGGTCAACACGTAATCCGCCGCCGGATCAACCGGCACCCCGTAGCAAAATGCCTTCCCTCTCGAAATCCGTAGTGCCGGTGCGCCTTCGTCATCCACCACTGCGATCGAAGATTTCGGTGCCCCGTACAGGGTCCATCCGGGTATCGACTGGCATGTCATGCCGCGATCAGTGATCTCGAATCCCGCATTCTGCAACGGCGTGGCCTCCCCCGTCTGTGCCAGCGCGCCGCCTGCCAAAAGCTCCAAGGCCGCAATCGCACAAGCCGCTCCGCACCAAGCAAGGCCGCCGATGGAGGACTTTCGCATCAACCGCATGGTTGGTAGAGCTCTGACGTGAATCTGGATGAAATCGTTGCCCACGCAAACGCCTCCTCCACCCACGAGCGTCCCCGTGCTCCCATGGCGGCAAGCTCGTCCGCAGGCAATCCGCAAGCCTCACGAATGGCCGCGGCGAGTCCTGCACGCGTATCGGAAACCCACCATCCGCATCGCTCTTGAACGACCGCCTGCCATGGGGTTGCCGTGGTCGTGATCACGGCCACTCCGGCTGCAAGCGCCTCTGCCGCCACCAAGCCGAAGTTTTCCGAGTGCGACGGCAAGATCAGGAGATCGATTTCCTGGAGCAAGTGCAGGAGCGACGCATGGTCGATGGCAGGTTGAATGCTCACTGCATCAAGAAGCCCGAGCGAATCGATCGCGCTGGTGAGGCGGCTTGCATGCCCCTCGGGATCAGAGCCGATGAATCGCAAGGCCCATCCGGGCGGACGAACGTCATCCCAGGCGGCAAGGAGGTCATCCACGCCCTTGAGCGGGATGATGCGTCCGATGTAGGCGGCCTGCCGTCTGCGGTCGCTTGGTGGACGGCGCCTGGGCGCATCTGGAATATCCACACCCCAAGGAATGACGACCGTGCGCGCCGCGGGTGCCACGGCCAGCACCGATTCCCGTTCTGCTTCGGAGGAGGCGTGAACCAACGCGGCCGCCTCGAGGTTTCGGCGGACAAAAGTACCGATTGCGCAGCGTTTCCTGAGCCCGCTGCGTTGCATGGCCGCCGGCAGGAGCATGCCATGCGGACTGACGACGTAGGGAATGCCGAGCGCTCGAGACCGCAGGCACGTGGCCGCATTGGCTGCCGTCCACACTCCGTGCACGTGCACGACGGCGGGACTGCCATCGCTTGCAAAGCTCGCTACGCGCGATGCGGCATTCCATGCGTCGGCCAGAGGGGGCGGCGAGAACGGCTGCCGCCTTAAGACATCGACGCGCACCCCATCCGCTGAGTCGTCGTCGATCGGCCGCTCACTTGGGCCGACCGGCCCGGCCAGGCGCACGTCAAATCCCTGCCGTGCCAGCTGGCTGGCGAGCGGGGCGACGGCAGCCATCATGCCGCTCCCGTCGGCAACCGTGCTGCATGCCATCAGCAGCTTCGGCATAGCGGCGAGGTTTCTCTCGGCGGACGCTGCCGCCGTCACGCGTGGGCCCGCTTCCTGGCCCGGACGTAATACCCGAATGGCAGATATTTGGCGCCGGGAAACTGTGCGGCCATGCCCAGCCGGAGCACGCACCACACGGGCACCAGGAACAGCCCAAACAGCACTCTCAGCGGCAGCGGCTGCACGACCTTGTAGAGCCGCATCACCTCTTGCAGCACATTTGCGAATGCATCGCCGGCAGCGGTCACGTCGATGATCTCGCAGTTGTTATCCGCAAATATCCTGCGGTACCAATTTTCATGGTATCCGCTGATGAAAAAGTAGGGCGTCATGTGCGGGATGGAGAAAAACGGCGCGGTGACGATCAGCATCCCGCCGGGCTTCGTCAACCGCACGAGTTCCTTGATCGTCTCGTTTGGATAGGGAATGTGCTCGAGCACTTCCGTGCATAGCACCACATCGAAGGTGTCGTTGCGTTCAGGGATCGCCCATATGTCGCAGCGGTATGCGAGGTTTCCGTATTGATATCCCTCGATGGCGAGGCCTTCTTCATCACCCACGCCGTCGTAGCCGCCGAAGTCCTGTCCAAAGTACTGCAGGTGGGAACAGCAAGGCCGATACTGCTGCGAGCCACACCCGGCGTCGAGAATCTTCTGGCCCGGCGGGATGGCAGCGACCGTTTTTTTTACCCACTCGTCACGCAGCGTCTCGTTCGGCACCTTGAACAGCACGCGCCCGATCCGTTCGAGAAGAGAGCGGCGACGGGCGGTTGGCGCGGCGTGTGCGTGGTCAGTTGCGAGTGCCATGGTTCAGTCTCTCCAAAGCCCAGCGGAGGCGTCCAGCGACGTTCTTGCTGTATCGTGCATCTTCGACCATGCGGTCGATCTCGGCGTTGCGGCACACGTGCCGGGGGTGCGCCAGCGGCGACGGAAGCTCGCCGAGCCTCTGACGGAAATACCAGGCCTGACCGCGCGTGTTCGTCGCGTCGTCGCCAAAGCCCACATTGTCGACGAGGGTACAGCGTGGAAAGGCGGCCAGCATGGAGTTTGCCCAGCATGACAGCATCCAGCGATATCCCCAGCTGTTGATCAGCCCGGCGTGAGTGCGGCGCAACACATAGCGCCAATACCAGCGTGCTCTTTGGTGTTCGAAGGTCGCTTCGAGGACTCGATCTAGGCTGCCATCGTCGACGGGCCGCATGTCATCATCGTAGAGTGACCATGCCCGGCGCCATGTCGCCCAGCCGGTGAAGAGGTTGTACCGTGAGAAGAAGTAGTCGCCGTCGATCGGCGGGATGGAGGGCACGGAAAGCGAACCGCAAACCGAGCCGATTCGCGAGTCGTCACGAAAGCGATCAAGCAGTTCGCCGGCGTACGTCATGAACGAAGGCGTGGGCAGGCAGTCATCCTCCAAGATGATTGCCTGATCGACCTGGGCAAATACCCAATTCAGCCCGCTGACAACCCGCCGACGGCAGCCGAGGTTTTCAGCTGCATAGTCCGTAACAAGCTCGCACGGCCACGGAACCTTTTCCACCTGCTCGCGGACGGCCTGGACGAGCTCCGCCTCCCCACGCTTGTGCGGCCGCGGACCGTCGCCAATCACGAATAATGTCTTGGGCCTCAGTTCCACCAAGCGGGCGAGAAGTTGCCTGACAACCTCTGGACGATTGAAGACGATGATCGCTACAGCCGGCGTTTGCATCGTTCAGGTAGTCTTGCGTGCGCGTACATACATGTCGATTTTGCGTCCGCGTTCCCGCGACCAGCGGCAAAGCGCAGCAAAAAGCCGCGGCATGCGTCGTGCCCGAAACGCAAGTTGGCACTCCTTGAGCACTTGCCAGGGGATGGGCGACACAGCGGAATAGGTATGCACCGTTATGACGTCGAGGTTCAGGTCACGAAACACGCGCCGGATTATTGCTTCATTGCCAAATAGAAGGTGATCTGGCAGATAGAGGGGGCGAGGGTGGTGTTCCGGAGGAAAGTGTGCCGTGTCGCCCGTCTCGAGAAGTAATTCCCCGCCTGGTTCGAGCCGAGCAGCGCAATCACGGAGAAAAGCCTTTGGATCCTGCAGATGAGAGAAGACGTTTAAGAGCGAGATTGCGGAAAATGTGCCCGGCACTTCTTCCAGGGCACAGGTGCGGACATCGAGGCCGCGGCTGACGCACCCCCCGGCCTTGAGCACATTTGGTTCGAGGCCAATGAGCGAGAGCCGGGCGCCGCCAAATGCCCGCAGTGCGGCGAGAAACTCGCCGTGGCCGCATCCGATGTCAACCCATGATGCCAAGCCGGCGGGGAGTGATGGCCCATAAATATCTCGGAGAACACCGAGATATTTGCGGATTCTGGAAGGGCGGTAGCGGCCGGTCACGGCAAGCGCTGTATCACCGTGATGTAGTCCATACTCATGGGCAGCGGCCGTCGCTTCCGGGTCAGGCCGCGGGGTCACGTACAGGAGCATGCACTCTTTGCAACGCACCAACCGAAACCCATTCTCCTCGGCATAGGGTTCCGAAGCAGACTCGCCGCACACGGGGCAGACGGAATCGATCAGGCCGCTGTTCGTCATCGTGTCGTTCCCCCGGCTGTATCGAGGGCCTGGCGATAGAGCGAGTCGATCGCCTGTATCTGGTGATCCCTGCTGAAATGCTCTGCGCGTCGACAGGCGCCCGCGGAGAGCGATTGCAGCGTGTCGCGATCTGAAGCCAATATGCGCAGTGCGCATGTCAGATCATCGACTAGTTGCCCGGGACTGTCGACGCGCAGTGGAAAACCGCATGTTTCGTCGATCATGTCCGCCATGCCGTGCTGGCGCGTCGTGACCACCGGCAAGCCGAGGCTCAGCGCCTCGATCACGACCGTGGGCCAGCCTTCCTGCAGCGAGGGAAAAACGAATGCATCGGCCGCCGCCATGACGCGCACCGCCTCCGCGCGGGGAAGGAAGCCGTGGAAACGCACCCGGTCGGCAATGCCGAGCCGCTCCGCACGCCGCTTCCAAGGCTCGGTCAATGGCCCGGATCCGAGCACGTCGAGCGACCACGGCAGATCCCTGAGGCGGCCGAGGGCGTCCAACGCAAACGGAAGGCCCTTGCGAGCGATGTGCAGCCCCGAAAACACGAAACGCACCGATTCGTTGCTCCGGGACGCACGCTCAGCCGAGATGCCGTTGCCACAGGAGGTTGCGGGGATGACCACGCTCGATCTGGCGAAAACCCGACGGATCTCATCCTGTGTGTCGCTCGCCACAGCCGACAGTCCGGCAGACGCACGCATCGCCTGCGCAACGTCGCTGCGCCAGTGAAGCTCCCACCAGTTCAGCAGATTCCGCGCCGCATGGCGACATCCGTCGTAGAGCCCCAGCGATGGCAGAAATGCCCACGGCACGTCCTGCGTGCCACCAATCGGCCCCCAGACAAAGGGGCGGCCGAGCGTCCAGGCCATCCCGGGCTCCCGGTAGCAGATGTATGTGACGTGATGGACGATGTCGACCGGATCCGATTCGACGACGCGGCGCATCTCCTCGGCAGCCTCCCGAAGCCAGCGGCGGTAATGCCAGTAATAAATCGGCGGCACAGCCACCCAGAGCCGTTCGAGCATCCGAGATCGCGGCGGGTCGAACCAAGGAATGGCTCGAACAGACAGGTTTTTCCGAAGTTCGGAATCCTGGTCAAGCCGCTTCTGGATCGCCTTGGCCGCTCCATTCGCGTCGCCGGTGACGACAGTCACTCGATGATGCCGTGCTGCCGCGGTGACCCACTGCCACCCGACGGCGAATTCCGAGCCCAGGTCGGGGTGGCACGCGCCAGCGCACATCAAGACATGCAGTCGCCGCTGTGGACTGGATGAATCGAGCGTAAGAATCTGGTCGGTCATGCGCGATAATACTTCTTCGGGCGGGCGGTCACGGCGTTGCGGGAGTCGATCACCGGGCAGGGCAATGCTGCCCAGTCGAAGGTGCGATATTCGTCATGAGCCGTCACGATCACGATGGCATCGACGGGCGTGGTCAGCGGAGACGATCGTCGCCCGGCAAACTCGGGGTGCTCGCGGGTCGGTCGGATCACCGGTACAAAAGGATCGTTGTAGAGCACCGTGGCTCCGAACGACTCGAGTTTTTTCATGATTACATACGCTGGCGATTCACGCTCGTCGTCGACATTCGGCTTGTAGGCCAGGCCGGCGAGCATCACCGTGCTGCCCCGTACGGGCTTGGAGTCGTCGTTGAGAGCGCGCGAAACGACGCGCACCACATGCTCGGGCATGGCGGTATTGATCTCCCCGGCAAGCTCGATGAACCGAGTGTGCTGGCCAAACTCTCGGGCCTTCCACGTGAGATAGAAGGGATCGATCGGAATGCAATGTCCCCCCAGGCCGGGGCCCGGGTAGAACGCCATGAATCCAAAAGGCTTCGTCTTTGCGGCTTCGATCACTTCCCACACATCGATGCCCATCGCCTCGTAGACGACCTTTAGTTCGTTGACTAGCGCGATGTTCACGGACCGGAAAATATTCTCCAGCAGCTTCGTGGCCTCCGCCACCCGGCATGACGACACGGTTACGACTCGATCCACTGCACGCCCGTAGAGCGCCGCTGCGCGGTCGCGGCACGCCGGCGTCAGCCCGCCCACCACCTTCGGGATGGTCTTGACGGTGCTCGAAGTGCGGCCTGGGTCCTCTCGTTCGGGAGAGAAGGCCAGATGAAAGTCCACTCCCGCCTTCAAGCCCGACCCAGCCTCGAGTACGTCACGTAATTCGCCGTCCGTTGTGCCCGGATAGGTCGTGGACTCGAGCACCACGAGGCAACCGCGAGGCAGGTGCGGCGCGATGGCCCTGCCTGTGTCGAGCACGTAGGAGATATCGGGCTCGTGGTGCTCGTCGAGCGGTGTGGGAACGCAGATCAAAACCGCAGATGCGTCTCCACAGGCTGCGAAGTCGGTCGTGGCTCGAAAGTGCCCTGCGGCCGTCGCCTGGGAGATCTCGGAAGAGGCGATGTGACGGATGTAGCTCGTGCCCCTATTTATGGAATCTACCTTGGCGGTATCGATATCCAGGCCCGTCACGCTGACCCCGGACCGGCAAAACTGCAGCGCGAGCGGAAGGCCGACATATCCCATGCCCACGATTGCTATCCGGGCAGGATCAAAGTGCGAAGTCATGTGGACTACTTTCTTTCAGGAGGGCCGCGCCGGGGTTCCAGCAGCGCCCGCAGGGCGAATAAAGGACCGTCTATGTTGCGTCGCCAAAGCCTACGAGGCTCCTTCGCGAGCCGATAGAGCCACTGCATGCCTGCAGCCTGAATCCAGCGTGGAGCCATCGGCATCGTGCCGGCATAGAAGTCAAACATGGCACCGATCGGCCCGATCACACTCGCGGATACCATCCCACGGATCTCGTGGCTCCAGCGTTCCTGTTTGGGCGACCCGAGGCCCACCCAGAGAACGTCGGCTTTTGAAGTATTGACGGCTGCAGCCATGGCGGCTTTGTCGGCCTCGTCAAACATGGGCTTGTAGGGCGGTGCGAGGCAGCCGGCGATGCGGACGCGTGGGAACTCCCGCTGGTGCCGTTCCACCACTCGGTCCAGCGTGTTCTGCCTTCCCCCTAGAAAAAACACCGATCTCCCCCCCTCGTCATTCAATCGTTTGGTGACGGCCATGAAAATTTCAGGGCCGCAAACGCGATGACGGATCGATCCTCCGCGCAACCGCGAGGCCATGACCACGCCGATCCCGTCGGGAACAAGTAGATCGGCAGCCGAGGCAGCGGCCATGAAGCCCTGATCCCGGCGCGCGCACTCGAACGAGTGGGGATTCATGCAAACGAAATAGCGAGCGGGCCCGCCTTTCGCGACCCAGCCGCAGAGCGTGTCGGCCACATCGTCAAGCGCAGCGGTCGAAACTGGGAGCCCCAGGATCCATTCGCGTTCTGCCGTTTGCTTCATCGGGTCGCCAGCTCGACTGCGTTGATCCGACGGTCAAGAAAGTCGGCAAACCGCAGGCCCTGCGTTGCCCAGAGCCTTCCCGGCACTAGGAAAGCCCTGATTTTGTTGCGGAGAACATGGCGGCTGTGGGTGTCCATCGACACCGCCCGCTCGATTGCGGCCGCGAGCGCGCGGGGCGTATCGCCATCGGCAACAACGAGCAGCTCCTTGTAAACATCGGCCAGGCCGGGAGTCCACGTGCTCGCGACCGGCTTGCCATAGGCCAGATAGGTCATGAGCTTCGATGGAAATGAGGCCAGGCTCAGGCCGTGGGCTGGGGGTCTGGGATTCACGAAAGCGGTGGCGGAACGGCAGATCTCATCGATCGTCGCTGGCGGCACCCAGCCGACCGTCTGCACCCGGGAGTCGCGGGTGGCGAGTTGTCCCAAGTCCTGATGCCGGCCGCGATCCCCCGTGATCGTAAACGTGACGTCGGCGGTCACGAGTGGAATCGCCGCCACGAGAAGCGACATACCGGCTTCCTGGGTGTGGGCACCGCTATACACGACCCGCGGTCGCCCCGGGCGGTCTCGCTCGGAATCGTCTCCTCGCCAGCGGTCAATCGCGCCATCGAGATGAAGCACCGGCGCTCCTGGCAAGAGAGTCGTGAATCTCTCGACAGCAGTAGCCGAGAGGATGACATGCCCTGCGGCGAGCCGCGTTGCGCGGGCGTAGCGCTCGAGCGTGGGGTCGTGCAGCACATCATCCAGCAGAAATGACACCCAAGGCGTTCCATGCTTCCGGACGAGCGCCGTGGCGGCCGCCACATGCCAGGGCAACGGATTGAAGGTCGCCACGAATGCGTATGGGCCTCTGGCCACTAGGTCCAAGACTTTGTATCCGTACGCCCGACCGAGCGACCGGGCACGAAAGCCCGGTGCATTCGTGTGGCCGACGATGTGGGTCGGAAACGAAGCGTCGTCTGGAGCCGGCTGCGTGCCTGGCGCTAATCGCCCTCTTGGCCAGAGAGGTTCGGGCCGGTGGCTGACGACGGTGATCTCGAACCCTTGGGCTTTCAATCCGGAGAAAAACCCCTCCTCCCAGAGCACGGCTGCGGGGCTGAGGGCCGGAAGTTCGGCCAGCGCGGCGTGGCTTGGCATCGGACCGAGCCACAGGCCTCGTCGCTCCCGCCGATGAGGCGAGGTCATACAGCCCGGAACCGCTTGATCTGCTGCGCTGACCATCCCCGAATCCATCCGCGTATCTCGCTTGATGCGAAGAGCACTGCCAATGCTGCGGCCAGCCCGCCCAGTGTCATGCCGAAGACCCACGAAGCCCAGTCTGCGCGAGGCATGAAACGGGCCGCGAGGCAGGCAACGCCACACGCGACGACTGCCCGCAGCAGCCAGCCCCAGCGCCCCGTGCCGGCGACGGGAAAGGCACGGTGCTCGGCCAGCCTTCGTTCGATGAAACTCGCGCTGCACACCATCACCGCAGCCCCAGTCAAAGGAATCCCGATCGGGCCGAGGTAGGCCACGCCCACGATCATCGCCGCGGCCCGGGCCACGCCCTCGACGGCCTGAAACACGGCCGTGGATGCCACCATGCCCAGGCTCGTGCCCAGATTTATGAGCCAGCGGAGCTGAATCGAAGCGACTGAAGCCACCGCCGCCGCCAGCACGAACGCCTGCCCCATGAATGCATCGTGGCCGACCCAGAGATTCACGAATCCCTCGTCGCCCAGGCAATACAGCGCCACACCGCCAGCGATGGCCGCATACACGGCCGACGACATTGCTCTCACGCGTGCCGAAGCCGTTCCGGCTGCGTGGGGATCCTCGACGAGGTGCGTGATGGCCGACGACGTGCTGCTGATCGCATGCATCGTAAACATCTCGGCCAGGGCGATAGGCCGCGTGGTGGCTGTGTAGGCGAGGGAAGCGGCCGGACCGACCTCCGGACCGAGCGCCTTGGCCAGCACGACGAGCGGCAGCTGCGGAACGAGCTGCCCGACGACACTCGCTCCCCAAAGAGGACCGAGCGTTTTGCCGTATTCAGCCATGATGGCCCGCGACCAGCGCGTGGATGCTGCGGCTTGCGTCGCACACAGGGCCGCGACAACGGCATTGAGCCCGAGCGCGAGGGCCATTCTCAGCAGCGAGCCCCATGCCAGGCCCGCGATTCCCCAGCCAGCCAGGAGCGACCAGATCGTAAACACCAGCGATATGGCAGCAGCCGTGAGCTCGGCCCCCATGGCAAAACTGTTGCGCTGCAGGGCACACACAAATCCCCGAGCGGTGTCGTTGAGCGGGGAAATGGCTGCTCCGCAGCCTGCGACCACCATGCCGCCGGAGAGAGCTGCTGCCACGCTTCCCCGAGCGCCAAGCCACGTTGGCGTGAATGCTGCAACGGGGAGCAGAAGCGCGAGCAGCACCGCTGCCGATGCCGCAGCCACGACCACGCCGTGCATGAACCAATCGCGGGCTGCCGCCAGGTCGCTCCGGCCGTAGGCTGCAGCGCACCGCTGCATGGTGAGCCCTGCGGAACCGAAATTCGCGATCGCCAGCCACGACATGATTCCGCCGCTGGCAAGCCAAAATCCGTAGGGGGCGGCGCCGATCGTGCGGATGCACAGGGGCAGGATCACGAGCGACTGCAACACGAACACGAACTGCAACAGCAGTCCGAGCACGACGTGCGCTGTCACGGCGCGGCGTCGCGAAGGTCTGACGGAGAGGTCTATCATCCCCGTGCAATCGCAGATTCACGCACAAACGTGCCATCGCACTGCAACAACCGGCCGGTCTTGCCATCCATAAACCCGCGGTCGAGCGACCAGAGGGCAAGCCCACGCGCCGCCAAAAATGCGACCTGAGCCGGCATAAGCGCCTGGCCGGTATACAACTCGACGAGGGACAGCTCGAGCTGGATTCCGCCGATGGTGTCGAGGCAATCGCCGGCGCCGTCGAGAACATCCCGCTCATGCCCCTGCACGTCGAGCTTAACGAAGATCCTTGCATCAGACCCGCCGCCATACTGGGCGATCAGGTCGGCGAGCGTGACGACGCGCACCTCCTCTGTGCCCACGTATTTCGAGTAAGCGGCGGCGTCGAGATGGGCGGTAGTCATCTCACGAAGGGAACTGCTGACTGAGTTTCCAGCCACATGCAGAGTGGCCTTGCCGGGAGTAGCTCCGACAGCGCAGCGATCCGCAATCGTCCACTGGCTGTCGTTGTCCGCAGCCCTCGTGAGCGCAGTGTGAGCCACCGAAAGGGGCTCGACTGAAACAATTCGTCCGCGATACCCGGCAGCCCGCAGATCTGCGGCAAACTGCCCTTCGTTCGCACCGATATCGATCACGAGCGTCGCCCGGAGCCTGTCAAGCAGCATCGCGAGCCGAATCATCGGAGCGGTGTACTGTGATACCCGCTGAAAGTCGATGCCGCAGGACTTTGCGACCGACCGCGCGGCTCTGACCAACCATACCCGCATGCCATTCATTTTTTCAGGGAATCGTAGTTGTCCAAAAACCAGCGATACGTCAAAGCGAGACCATCCCGCAGCCCAACCGCCGGGGCGACTCCCATGGCAATCATGGTGGATGAGTCCATCAACTTGCGTGGCATTCCGTCCGGCTTTGTCGCGTCCCAAGCGAGGACGCCTCGGTAGCCGATGACTTCGACGATCGTTTCCGCCAGTTCGCGAATCGAGACATCGGAACCGGTTCCGGTATTTATTGGCGTCGGCACATCCGGCATATCCATGAGCTGGACGAGCATTCGAGCAAGATCGTCGACGTAGATGAATTCGCGACGGGCAGAACCAGTTCCCCAGACCCCAACTTCCCGAGCCGCCTCGTTTTTCGCTTCGTGGATCCGCGTGATCAGCGCCGATATGACATGGCTTTTGTCGGAAAAGAAATGATCCCGAGGGCCGTAGACATTGGGCGGGATCACATAAAGCCAGCGCGTGCCATATTGCCGATTGTAGGCGGAAACCTGCTCCAACCCCAGCAACTTGGCCATGGCGTACGCCGAATTCGTCGGCTCGAGCGGTCCGGTCATCAAATCGGACTCCTGCATTGGCTGAGTGCATGCCCGAGGGTAGATGCAGGAGGATCCCAGGAGCATCAGACGTTCGACGCCAGTGCGATATGCGGCCTCGAGGACATGGGTTTGTATCAACACGTTGTCGTTCGCGAAAGGCACGGGATTCCGCGAATTCTCGAGGATTCCACCCACGATTGCGGCCGCCAGGTAGACGCGGCGGGGTCGATGGTGCTCAAAGAAATCGCGAACGGCGGTGCGGTTTCGCAAATCGAGTTCTGATGACGATGGCGACAGTATCTCGTCGCCCATTTGCCGCGAGGCTCTCACGAGCGCAGACCCCACCAGTCCGCGACCGCCGAGAACCACCGTGCTTCCGAAAGTCATCTTTTTTCCCAGTTGGTGTTGATGGCTACGCGGGCATCAGGGGCGACGAGCCTTGCCGCCCAGCATGCGATCGACCACGAGACGGGGATTCCTGGCAGCCTTGAGCAAGCGGCCGAAATGCCGGCATGCCGGATAGAGCCGCATGGCGTCGTCCCACCACGTCTCAAGCGGGCGATTGCTGAAGTCGATCTCCAATCCCTCGCGGTTGGCGTATTGAACGGCTTCCGTGGCCCAGCGACCCTTGTTGATTGCGGTGCAAACATAGTGCAGGCCGATCGGCCGATTTCGGCCCGGCACGGCCTTTTTGGGTTGAACGCAGAGGAATCGCTCGCCATAACTCCGGCTTCGCGGCGTTCCGTCGAGTTCAAACCCCCAACAAGACTCGTCGTCTCTAAGTAAATCCTGCAGCACGCTTTTCCTCCACAACGCAGTCTGAAGCGATGTGCGGTAAGGAGCGTTGTCGGCCAACACCCCGAGGCGAGGATCACCAGCGAACGGTCGGTCGGGGCCTGGGGCCGGATACAGCCGAATGTAATCGGCGCGTCCCGCGGCGATGTACCCGGCGAAGTCCAAAATTTCTGCTGTATCGACCGGTGCCGACAGCCAGAAGTCCTCATGCGTGTAGAGCAGGATCTCGGCATCCACGGCGTCCATCGCCTGGCGAAGATTCCGAGCCCAGCCTCGATCAGGGCGGATCCGCAGCGACGTGATCGATGGGTCCGGAAACGTCTTCTCGTTGGTGATCAGGAAGACAGGAAACGGGCAGTCCGGCCAATACTTGTGAAGCCCGTGCGCATAAGGACCCCAGCAGTCCTCGAAGGCATCGCAGGATGTGACGAGGATCGCAGTCTTGTTCTCAGCGCCCGGCATGTTCGCGTTTTTCCAGGGTGGGTGTTGTTCGTCTATCGGGATCGCCTTGTCACGCAACTTGCGAGAGTGTCCAGGTCGCGTGACGTCAGTTCGGGATAGTTGCCGCTGTAGAATCCACACTCGTGCAACATTTCGGCTCCCGGTAGATCGTGCGGTGCCGAGTCATAGATCTTGTAGAACGGTTGCCGCGCGATGTTTCCGGCAATCATCGGGCGCACCTCCACCCCTGCGCCGGAGAACTGCTGAAGGTAGTGGTCGCGCAGCTCCGGCGATTTACACACGACTGGAAAAGCAAACGGCGCAGGCTGCTCCATGTGATCTCGTCGAATGGGGATCAAGTCGGGATTGCTGGTCACAACTCGCTCCAAGGCGAGATGATTTTCAAACCTGCGTTGGTTGTTAGCATCAAGATATTGCAATTGCTGTTGCCCGAGAAACCCTGTGATCTCAGTTGGGCGGAAGTTGTAGGCGAGGTCGTAGAAGGTGTACTTTGCCTCGAACTCTGACATGATTCCGTATCGCCCACGCCATTTGGCCTGCTGCTCTGCGGAAAGGTTTCGGTCCCATCCGTTGGCCCGGACGATCACCAACATCTCCGCAAGTTCCGAATCGTCTGTGCAGAGGCAGCCGCCCTCGATCGTCGACATGTGGTGGGCGACGAAGAACGAAAAACTGGCACCGAGCCCGAAACTACCCGTCAGCCTGCCGGGAAACCTGCTGCCAAGAGCCTCGCAATTGTCTTCGAGCAAAACGATGCCACGTTCCGCGCACAACGCCTTGATCTCGGGCAGGTCACCCGCGAATCCCAGGACATTGGTCAAAAACAGGACGTCGATCGGCTGTCGGCCCAGGGCGGCCTCGATGCCAGATGACATGACGTTGAGCGTCGTCGGGTCGCAATCGATCGGCACAGGCTTGAATCCCATCTGAATGATTGGCATGACGTTTGTAGACCACGTCAAGGCCGAGAAGCCCACTGTCGCACCTTGTTTCACGCGGCCGAGGTTTCGCAGGGCCTGCAGTAAGGCAAGATTCGCGCTTCCGCCAGAGTTAAACAGCACGCAGTGCTTTGCCCCCTGCTTGCGGGCAAACTCCGCCTCAAATGTGAAGCACTGCTCGTCCATACTCAATTTCGGGGCCCTCATCAGAAAGTCGGCGAGGGCGCGGCGAGTCTCGTATTCATGCGAGAACGCGGTTTTCATAAGGGGAATCATTTCGCTTCTTCCTTTGTGATAGTCGAGTCAGATGATAATACCTTGACTGCCTCGCCAATGTCCTCGGCGACCAACGGAGTGAGAGCTCGCCTTAGGCTATCCATCGAATTGGAGGCCAGGTAGCCCTCCCAGTCGGCGGCCGTGTGGTTGATTCCAAGGGCGCCAGCGATTGCTGCCTCGATCGAGTCGACGCTCGTGGGGTCGCACGTCGTGCCCATCCTGTGCTGCGTCACCATTTCGCTCATACAGCCGGAGTTCGCCACGACGAGTGGGGTGCGATACATGCACGCGCGCACCAACTTGTTGCTGCTGTGCAGGAATCGGTTGTACGCGGCAAACTGCACCGCGCACATGGCGGTCAGTGTGTTGAGCTCGTCGTGGGGCAGATACTCGAAGAAGCAGGTCACGTTTTCTATCTGTCTGGCTTCTTCCACCCGTTGTCGCTCAGCCGCGGACAACGCCTTGGGAAAAGCCAGCCCCGCAATGAGAAAATGCCACTCTGGGTGCCGTTTCGCAACCTCGATCAGCGCGCCCACGTTCTTGTGCCGGGTTACGGGGCCGATGGCCCCTATAATCGGCCTCCCGGCTGCCGCGACCCGAAGCGCTTTGCAACGCGTTGTTTCCGGGCCGCAGTTGGTAGGGCAAAAGTCCGGGATCTTCACGACCGGCTTCCCTGTCAACTGTGACAAATCCTTACGGATGCCGCCATCCAAGACGTAGACAAACGGACACGAAGGCGACCGCAATGCAGTTAAAGGCGGCTTCATCGACTCTCCACGGAGAAACCGTGGATGGAAATAAACAGGCACCCAATCAAAGGCGACTTGGGGCGCATACCCAGGATGCAAAAACTCGTCTGCAAAAAGCATCAGCACGCGATCGGCTCGGGTTTTCCGGACCAGCCGCTGAAGGCTGCGCCATTTCTCGGCTGCCAGCCACGGACGTCCGGTGAGTGCCTGGAGTTTTCTCAGGAAGTGGTGCCTGGACGGTTCTTTCCATTCAATGTGCCCCTTCGAATCGTCGAAAGCATATGGAAACGCGTACGACACCTCAACGCGGGGCGCAATCTCTCGCACCGCACGCAGCGTCTCCTCCATCCAGATCGCATGGTGACCCAGGAATGCCTCGTCAAACAGCAGCAGGTGCATGTCGAACGCTATCGAGCGTTGGCGATCGCCCGCTCGTAAATGGTGAGCAGCCGCTCAGCCTGTAAAGCACTGCCGAACTCGCGCTGGGCCTTCGATCGGGCCGCCGTCTTCAGTGCCTTGAGCCGGCCCTCGTCGGCCAACACCCAGGAAATCCCATTGGCAAGATCGGTTACTTCGAATGCCCGGGCAAGGTAGCCCGTTGCCTGATGCTCGATCATGTCGGGCATACCACCAATCCGAAATGCGACTGTTGGCACGCCGCAGGCAGTAGCCTCCATCACCGTGTTGGGGAGGTTGTCAAGCCTCGACGTGGCAACGAAGACATCGGTGTCGGAAAGCAGTCTGGCCATGTCGTCGTCCGATCGGATGATGCCTGCGAAGCGGATGCTCATGCCGCCCGCATGGTCGATCCGCGGCGCGTCGGGCGAGCCGAAGAAAACAAGTTCGCAGGGCCGCCCATCGCTCGAGGCAGCGAACTTTCCGATGGCAGCCGAAAAAAGGTCGAATCCCTTGCGCGGGTCGGCTGTTCCGCCCGCGGCGCCAAACACGATCCGTAAGGGCCTTGGCGGATTCGGCGCCTGCGACTGCACAGGGCGGAAACAGTCGAGGTCGAGTCCGTAGGGCACGATTTCCACGGGCAAGTGGCCGAGCAGACGCGATCGCGAAGCGAGGTCGCCGAGCCAGTGGCTGGGAGCGACGATGATCGGCTGCAGGCCCGCCCAGGCCCGGCGCTTGCGGTTCCATGTCCAGCGGGCGGCTTTGGGGAGCCCTGCTCCCGGAACCGTGCCTGGGGGGCCGAGGTAGGCCGATGGGTCGGGCAGGTAGTGTTCACTGCCGCAAAACGCCCACATGTCGTGCAGCGTCCACACCATCGGCTGCCTGATCCGGCCGATTTGCTCGATCGACAGCAGTTCGTTGTTCACCCAGTGGAGGTGCACAAGATCGAGCGCAGGATCGTGCAAGCGATGGGCGAAGGCCGACGGCAGTATGTTTAGAGACTGCATCCCTTCGGAATGACTCGCCAGCGACGTGGCCAGCCAGCGGCCCGCTCGAGATCGGATCTTCCAGCGGAGCCGTTGCCAGTCTGATGAGGGCGGGCCAACGTCGTCGATGCCGGCTTCCACGAGTCCCGCCACGAATCTCGAATCCACGCTCGCGTCGAGCAGGCCTCGGTGGAGGCGAAGCGCCGCCACGTGGGCTCCGCCCCGATTGGCGGCCGCTGCCACTAGGGCCACTCGGGGGCGGCCCTGCGCCCTGGCGGGTCGCATCACCGAATCGCCGTCCCGCAGGGGGTGGCAGAGTACGCATCGGGCTGGGTGAAAATCCGGCTCCGGGCGACCGAGGGGTCGGCCCAGACCTCCATCACGTATCCCGCGTCGATGCATGGCACACCTAGCGGCTCGAGTTGGGCCAGGATGGCGGGCTTGCCGATGCCGGCGCCGAAGACGCAGAGATCCACGGCGCCGACGAAACGCTCCACAGGCACGACGTCGTAGAGCGAGCGGTCGGGGGAGATGC
Organism: uncultured Candidatus Kuenenia sp.; assembly: GCA_964508125.1. Classification (GTDB taxonomy): domain Bacteria; phylum Planctomycetota; class Planctomycetia; order Pirellulales; family UBA1268; genus RGVT01. Next base: position 9,816 of record CAZDTC010000002.1, on the reverse strand, counting down.
CGTGCCAGAGCACGTCCTTCGCCCCTTCGCGGATCAGGCTACTTTTGATTGCGTCCTGCTTTGGACCGGTCGCAGAATGGATTACAAGGATTCGTCTGCCGGTAAGCAGGCGATGGCGTTTGGGGCCGGTGAGCATCGCATAGATGAAGTAAAACGGTGCGTAGTTGGCCATGGTGAGCTGGATGCCATGGGCACCGAGCCAGGCCCGAAACGCCGGGAAAAAGTGGTCCTGGAAGGGTACGGCGCAAAACGAGAGATCGGCTGCGATCAGGCCGGTGGAGGCGATTTCGCGTAGGACGCGGCCGTATTCCTTGCGAATATCCTCGAGCTCATCGGTGGTGTATTTCGCGCTGGCATATAGAGGACGGTTGCTGTGTGTTCCGCCGGCACGCAACTGCCGGCGAGGCTTCCACTTGGCCAGCCACCATCGGGCCCACTGGAGGGGATAAGCCAATCCTGCTCGGGGCGTTGGCGGCTGAAAACCAAGCAGAAACAGAAACTCGCCGTCAGCGAGCCGAATGATTGGCAGGAAACTTCTGCCGATCGCTGACTCCACGCGTTCGACGATCTGGGTGAACCACGCGGAGGAATCGACCGGCTCTGGCGCGTAGGTTCGGAGGTTGTAGCGATCCATCGCGGAGAATCCTGGAACCCGCAGATCGATCGCATGGGGCAGGACGTGATAGCGCTGTGCAAGGTTCCCGATCGGTGGATAGCGGGGGTCAATGAGCGAAGGCACCGCGCGGCTCCACGCCAACGAAGTTGGGATATCGCACCGGCGACGTGAAGCTGCGTCGGGCCGTCTGGCGTTGATGACCCTGCACGAGAGAGGCACACATTCCCGCGGGCCCCAACAGCCAGAGGGCCGCGTTCGTCTCCATGGGGATGTGCGATGTGAGCGTAAGAATAAACAAACTGCTGAAAGAAGCGATTGCAAATGACCGCACGAGCGGATCCGAGGCCTTGATCAATGCCCGCAGCGCAAACACGTTTCCTCGTAGGATGATCAAGAGGCAAATTGCACCGGCGTACAGGCCATTTCTTCGCAGTTCCTCCAACGCAAGATTGTGGCTGCCTGCGGGCCAGGGAACCTTGTCGCCGTTGAGCATCAGGCGGTATCCCATGGTCGCGCCGCCGGTCTTGAGGAAATAGGGGGGCGTCAGGATTTCATCAACCGCTCCGCGCCAAATCGGTGCACGATCTTGAAACAGCTTGTAAACGAAACGCTCACGAATCGGCAGTTCCCCGGGATCCTTCACCTTCTCCATCTCAAACGAGTACGTCACGCTGAACATCGCAAACGCGATAGGGAATATCAGGGCGAATGCGCCGGCTGCGATCGGAAGAGCTGTGACCAAGCCCTTGCGACGGTTGTCCAAGCGGGCGTTGCGCCGAATGATCAATACGATCAACATCGGCAAGAACCAGCACGCAATGAGCGCCGTGGAATTGCCAGAGGTGGAGTAGAGCGTCTGAGCGACCTGCTTGGCATAGGCAGTGGGATAAAGAGCGAAGGCATAGAGCGTCGTAAGTGCAAAGAGGCAGGCATATAGTGCCCATCGGCCGGCGCGACCCCCAAAGGCCCGCCAACTGAGAAACAGAGCGGGCCCGAGGGCCGTGATGAAGTACATCCCACGGGAGTAGAAATACCCCACCATTGCAAGAGAGATCATCACGCATCCGAGAGGCACCAGCCGACGCGTGATCACCGCGATCGTTTCCGCCGTGTTGCGCGCCAGGATCATGCCATAGAAGAGACAGCCAACCATCATCACGTCACGAATGGGGGCAGTCCATGAGAATCTTTCCTCCGCCTTGCCCAGCGTGGCAGAAAGAATTGCCGGAAAAAAGCACGATGCCCATATCCAGATCCATGCCGGCGAAATGATTCCCACGAACGTACGCGTACGAGAAAATGCTTCGTGTAAAACGCGGATCGCGACGCAGGCGGCGAAGGTGTAGTTCGTTGTAAGCGGGAATCCAAACACCGAAACGCGGGCAGACTCGTGTCGCTGGAGCAAATACTCGTACGTCGTGATTTCACCGAGCAGGAAATCGCTCGCGAAAAACTGCAAGACGAAAAGGGCAGGCAGAAAAACAGCTCTGCCAGGAAAGGTGCAGATGCAGACGAAGATGATCTTCAGCACCGTGGCTGGGTAAGCGGCAACGAACTCGAGCAACTGAAGCGCGACGGCGACGAGCAGCGCCACGTCGCCATCACGGAAGCGACGGGCATCAATAGCGGCAGGCGTTGAGTCGGTGCCAGAACTCATCAACCCAAATGATGCAGCATTCATGGTGAAGAATAAGTCCTCGAGGGGCGCTTCCGAAACACCACATAAAGTGTATGACCAGCGACGTTTAGTTCGCCAAAGTATCGGCCCCAATATTTGGAGGCCGCCGTGCCGACTAGTTTCCTGCGAAAGGCGTGGAGGCCGCGTTGCGGCAAGGAAAGGTGGTTGAAGCACGCGGTGGCGAGCATCCCCAGGTGAAGCCGAGATATCGGCTCGAAGCGGATGTCGTCAAGCACAAGCGGGAAGAGTTTGGTGAGGTATTGAAACGCCGCGGTGTTCCACCGCAGCATGTGATGCGGCGGCATGTCGAGAGCCACGTCGAGTGACGAAAAAACCCCTTCCCCGTTCGGAACTGCGAAAATAGCAAGCCCGTCGTCGCGGAGGCAGCGCAAAGCGGAATCTATGAACGAGCGAGGGTCTGTGACATGCTCCAGAACCTGGAATCCACAGACGACGTCAAAAGGCTTCGAACATGCCGCAGCAAACTGCTCGACAGTCGCGTGCCGGATATCGAGTCCGGCAGCGGTGCCGGCCCGAATGGCTTCGCCGTTGATCTCGAGCCCCGTCGCACTGTGGCCCGCCTGCTTCAGCATTGACAGGAAGAGGCCGTCGCCGCATCCGATCTCCAGAACGCGCTGCCCTGGTGGGAGCGACTGCAGAGCGATCGTGTGTTCCCATTTCTCCGCCGTGTAATACTGCGGCTTCGCCATCAGCTTCTCGTAAAAGCTGCTTTGACCCGCCAGGGTCGGCGGCCAGAAAAACCGGAGGTTCGACTCTCGCCCACGGCACAGTAAGACGCGATCGCAATCCGCCAAATCGGCGGATATGTCGATGCCCAGGTAGTGGGAATACTTGTGCACGATCTCCGCCCTGGAAAATTCCTTTTCAACGACCACGGCTTCCGAGGCGCAGAGGGGAGAAACGGGAGCGCCGTGCGTCGCCTTTGCCGAGATGGGCTGATGGGTGGATGTCACAGATGGAAATACTCGGGAACGATCAGCGCACCACCTGCGGGTCGAGCCAAACCCCCCACGCTGCGTAGCCCGATTCCGTGTTCGTCCGCAGCTCAATCGACGATGCCCCACGGAGATCCGCCCTGAAGGCCTGCGACGTATCACGCTTGTCCATAGGTTGGGATCGCCAGACCACCTTGCCGTCGGCGACCACTTCGAACACCAGCGGGCTCCCCGGCTGTTGATCGGGCTTCGCATCGGAGGGGGAGAAGACTCCCACGCGACCCTGAATCCGTGAGGCGGGAGCGGGGAGGTGATACTCGACGACGGCCGGCGCGTTGCCCTCGGGGATGGCTGCGATCGCCTTTGGCCACGTTTCCTGCATGCACTTGAACGGCTTGCCCATATAGGTGCCGTCTTTCGAAAATCCGTACTTTGCCCCTTTGACGCCCGCCTCCTTGATGTCGGCAAGGAAGACAGGCTTTTCAGACCCCTGAACGCCGAGAGTGGCTTCGTGAAGCCGCTTTTCAACCTTTACCTTTTCGAGGCCCGCGAGATCAGGCAGCACCGACTCGTAGAACCGGGCGGCGCGGCGAATGGCCCCCTCCTTGATCGCGGCCTTCTGCGCGGCCGACCACTCCCACCACCCATCCGCGAGCCGCACTACTTCTGACGGATTTGCGGGCTTCGACAACTCCGCCTTGGCCAGGGCGGCAAGGGCGGTATCAGCCCCCTTCGCCAGAAACGGCAGCCCTTCCCCCCAGCGGTCGGCCTTCAGGCACAACGCCACGCCGGCGGCCTCGCATGCCTCACCGTCGGACGGGTTGTCGCGCGCCTTTTCCACGAGTTGAGTCAATTCCTTGGCAAGTTTCTGATGCTCGCGCATGTTTTGCTGCTGGCGCGTCGCCTCCAAGAGCAGGGCCTGATTTTTTGCCTTTCGGGCAAGCGCTACCGCCAGCGTGGTCGCTTTTGAACAGACCGCTTGGTCATCCGCGGCGCTCGCTTCGCCGGCCAGACTGAGCACAGCCTTTACAACGTCGCCAAGGTCAGCGACGGCCGCCTTCTGCGAGAGGCGGGTCAGCGCTTCGAGACGCGAGGAGTGACGCTCGACGGCGAACTCGCGCGGAATGCGTTCGATGATGGGCAGCGCCGTGGCTGCGTCGCCGCTTTCCGTAGCGAGCCGTAGCGATTCCGACAGGAGTGTCCACCGATCCGCTGCGTTCGTGGTATCGGAAATGTTCGCCATCAGCCGCTTCGCCAAGTCAGCCTTCTTCGCTGGCGTCGTCGCCGCTGCATACTCGCCGGCGTAGATTTCCCGAACCTGCTCGAGAGAGGCGCGGGTCGCGTCCGGTACGGGAGCCGGCGATCGCGAGCGGCCGGAAAGCGATGCCGGCAGGTGCTGCGATGTTGTTTCCAGGCCTGGCTGCGCCGACGGAAGCGCGTCGAGGGGCGATTGCGAATGCGCAGGCAAGGAAAGAAGTATGACGCCTCCAAGTAATCGCCCGGCCATCATCGTTCGCGAGATCATGGCTGCTTCGCCCGTTGTCGATCCTGATCGACAGCCACACGCATTCCAATCCTTCCGGGAACTCCAAACACGATAGAGTCACTCGGTGCTGAAGTAAGCACGCACGAATTCGCGCTCACCTTGCTGCGAGCGCCGACCGTCTTGCCCGGGCCGACGGATGCATGGAGCCCGAGAAACACGTCTTGCTCGATATGAGCATTGCCGCCGAGCGTGGCATACGGCGACAGCACGGCGAAGTCGCCGGCCGAGGCATCGTGACCGAGCGACGTGTGGTAGTTCATCGCCACGAACCGGCCCACACGGGCGGAATCGCTGACGATCGAATATGGGCAGATGATTGAGCCCTGTCCGATCTGGGCGGACGATGCCAAGACTGCCGTTGGATGGACGAGCGTGAGAAACTCCGCGCCTCGGGCAATCAACGATTCAGCCACGCGCCGCCGGGCGTACGGCACGCCGATTGCCAATAGATGGGCATCGCCGACCACAGGGCGATGGGTGTCTGGGGATCCGACGATGTGAATGCCACAGTCGCAGCCGTCGAGCACATATGCATCGGCCGACAGAAATCCGGCGATCCGATCACACGCCTCAGGCCATGCATCGCGGGCCCATTGCAGCACCTCGCGGCCAAATCCGCCGGCGCCCACGATCAGGATCCTGCACACATCGGGCGGCAAGGTTCCTGGGCGGACTGGTGCGCGAGCAACCGACCCGCCAGCGCGCACTCCGTTCCCCTGGGTGACGACCGATTTTCCCATTTTTCGCGAACAAACGAAGTGTACCGCGCGAATTGTGTGAATGCGGTTTCCCCAAAGGCGCGCGATCATTGCGGCCGGAGGTGACTTCCTCAAAGGAGGGGGCGCGGGTGCGGTGGTGCCGGTTATGCAGCAAAAGGGGAGCGAGCGGAGGGGCGAGAAAGCAGGACGCCCGGTATGGTTGCTGAGAAAATTGGTTGAACCGGGGCAGTTTTAGGGCGTATTCTTTGATGCCGGGGCATTCCTCTCTTCGTTTTGGAGAACGCTGTGTCGAGACGCCTTCCGTTGGTCAGCCCGAGCGTTGCCCGCCGCATTGCCGTGTGGGGCGTTGCGTTTTTCGCGGTCTGGGCCCGGTCGGCGATGGCCCTCGACGTGACTGGCTACTCCGCCACGGTCAACGACCGGTTTACCAGCGGCTTTCCCACGAGCCCCGTGCCAAACACGAGCGGGAGCTTTGTGGGGGCGGGGTACGACTGGTCGGGCATCGGCTGGAGCACCACGATCTATGCGGCGTCGAGCTACAAGGGGTTTGCCCTCTTGAGCCCCCGGCATTTCCTTACCGCGCAGCATTATGAAAACGGCGGTCTTCTCACTCAGGGCGTGCGCATTCTCGGGCGCGATGGGCAGCTGGCCACCGGGACGAACACCGGAATCGACAACTTGGGCTATGGGATCGTGCTCACGAACGTCGGCGTCACCGCTCCTGACCTCGCCCTCGGGACGCTTGCCGCGCAGATTGCGGCCCCGGCCAACATGGCGCGGTATGCGGTGCTCGATCTGAACAGTTCGTCGGTCTCGCCGAGTTTTGCCAACTACACCAGCCTGACCACCCTCGCCTATGGCAGGGGAAGCGTGACGAATGACAGCCCGCGAGCTGCCACGGCGGTGATCGACGCGGCCGGAACCGCGACGCTCGATCCCACTTCGACCATCGTGCTGACGGCCCGGAGCGGCACTCCGAGCGTGCAACTCGTGGAAGGCGACTCGGGAAGCCCGCTTCTCGTGGGCTGGACGAATCCAGGCGGGAGCAAGGAACTGACCGTGATCGGGCTCAACAGCGCCGTGAGCGGGTCCTCCAACGTGATGAGCTTCCTCGCCGTCCCCGGGGCGATGAACGCCGTGAACGGCGTGATCACGCCCGATGGCTATGCGCTTCGCACGCAGGGCAACGTGAACGCAACGTGGACGGGGGCATCGAACTCGTCGATTTCGCTCTCGGCCAACTGGTCGGGCGGGGCGAGAACGGATCAGTATGTGAAATTCGATGCCAGCGGCTCGGTGCCCACGAGCGTGAATATGAATGGCGCAACGACTCTGCGGGGCCTCTATTTCACGTCGGGCACGGGTGCGACGCAGGGCTTCACATTTTCGGGGGCCAATGCCCTCACGATCGGCCGCGGCGGGCTCACCAACTACTCGCCGCTGCGGCAGACGTTTTCAGCGAGCCTCACGCTCGGCGACCATCAATATTGGGACGTGGGCACCGGCGGCGTGACCGCGGCGGCGATCAACACGAATGGAAAGCTGCTCGAGATCGCCGGCAGCGGTACGGCGCGGATCACGGGCGCCGTGTCGGGCACGGGCGGCCTCGCGCTCTCGGGCCACAGGCTCGAGATCACGGGCTCGAGCAGCTACACGGGCGGCACGTGGGCTCATGCAGGCACGCTCGTGGTGGATGGAAACATTGCGGCGTCGAGCGGCGTGATCCTTGATGCGGGGGCGGCGCTCGGCGGCACGGGCCGCGTGAGCGCGATCTCGGGGGCTGGCATGGTGGGCCCGGGCAACAGCCCCGGCATTCTCACGGCCACGAGCGTGGATCCTTCCGGCGGGCTCGACTTCGGCTTCGAGTTTGGGAAGACGGGGGCGCCTATCTGGGCCACGGGCACGGCGAGCGGAAACGACGTCTTGCGGCTCACCGCCGGAACGCCGATCACGAACGCCCTGACCGCGAGCAACGCGGTGAGCGTGTATCTGGGCGTGACGTCGGTGGCGAAGGACGACGTGTTTCAAGGCGGATTCTTTACCGACGCTTCAGCCGACTTTCTCTCGAGCATCCAAAACGCCGCGTTCACGTACTACGTGCTCGGCAACGGTGCGGGCACGGCAGCAACGTACAACGGTCAGGGCTACTACCTGCTCAACACCGCCTTCTGGCCGGCGTTCGAGAGCGTGACCGTGTCGACGGTGACCGTGCCAAGCGCAAACTTCGCGGGCGGCACCGTGACGAACGGCCGCGTGATGCAGCTCACGATCGTGCCCGAGCCCGAGGCGGCGTTGCTCGCGCTCCTGGGGGCTGGAGTTGCGGCGGCTGCGATGCGCCGCCGCGGCTGATGCGGCACACCGTGGGGCAACCGTCTCGGTTGCCACCTGGCAAGCGGGACGCTCGCCCTACCTGGCAAGCGAGACGCTTGCCCCACGGGGCATGGCAAGCGGAACGCTTGCCCCACATGGGGGCGTGACAGGCTGAAGCCTGTCCTACGCTACGATGGCGGGGCGGCGGGTAGGCGAGCGGTGATCGCCTGCATCAGGCGGGCGTGAGCCGGCAGCCGGGCCAGCACGCCCGGAATCAGCGACTGCTTGTAGATGTGGCTGCAGGTGTTGCGGTCGGCGATGAGGTCGAGGGCGGGCTGATATTCAGTCTCCAGAACGAAGCCCCGATCGAGGCCCGCCTTGATGGCCCCACGCGGGCTGTTGGGCACGTCGAGCCCCTCCGCCATCAGGCATGAACGGAGATATTTCCAGAATAGTTCGACCGAATACTCAAACTTCTGGATGCGGCCATTGTCGAGCCCGTCGCGGGCGATGGCGGGGAAGTCGTCACTGTCGTATTCCAGCAGGTCGACGAAGCCTTGCAACGCCCGCTGGAGGTTGTCGTGGCCTAATTCGCCGCTCGCCATATCTCGCGTCCTTGGTAGGCATGTCGGCGAAAGTTTTCATCGTTGACAAGCGCGAAGTCGACCACCTGGCACCGCCAGGGCACGTCGGACTCGAGCAGCTCGTCCATGAGCCGCGATACGCCGCCAGGCAGGGGCTCCGGGCCGGCGATGCCGATGTCGACGTCGCTCGAATGGTCGCAATGGCCGCGAGCCCGTGAGCCGAAAAGGAAAATCTCGTAGCGCGGGTCGGGGATCGCGGTGAGGCAGATCCGCTTGGCGAGGGCGAGATAACGCTCTTCGAAGGGCGTGCGCGGCGCGGGGGCAGGGCGGGAGAGGGGCATAGTAGGATTGTAGTCGCCGCGTAGGGCAACCGTCTCGGTTGCCACCTGGCAAGCGGGACGCTCGCCCCACATGGGGGCGTGACAGGCTGAAGCCTGTCCTACAAGGCGCTGCCGCCGCCTGGGAGCCGACGGCGGAGGAAGTTCATCCGCTTTTCCAGCGGCAGCGCGAGCCGGCGGCGGATCAACTCCTCGAGGTGCCGCTCGCTCTCGGCCTTGAGCGCAGCGAGGGCCTTTGCTCGCTGGCGACTGACGGCGGCTGAATGATTGCCTTTCCGAGCCACTGCTAACGCCCTCGAATGGACTTCAGGGTTTTTTCCAGGATCGGAAGCACGGCCTTGTCGCGATCGCGCCCCGCGGCCTTCTTGCTGGCAATGATATCGTCGAGCGACGCCACGCGCAGAGGCAGCCCATCGACGTCTTGCACGGCTGACCGAGAGCGGAGGCCCTCGAAGGATCGAACACCATGAATCTGTGGCATGAAATCGACCTGCAGGCCGGTGTCGTCATCGACGACGCGGTAGAGCCGCGACACCGGGTAATACGGACGGAGGATCATGGCGTGCAGATCGGCGGCCACCGCCTTGAGCTTTCGCAAGTTGGTGGGTGAGTCGCGGAACATGAAGTCGAAATCGAGCGTCGTGACGGGGGCGCCGTGCATGGCTGCGGCTGCGTTGCCGATGAGCACGGCCTCGAGCCGATGCTCGTGGAGAGCGGCCAGGATGCGAGCGAGAAGGGGCGTGGCGTTCATGCATCCAGCATACCGGGCCGGCGGGCCGGCCCGTCACGTGGGGCAACCGTCTCGGTTGCCAAAATTTAGCCTGAACTCTTGGCAAGCGGGACGCTTGCCCCACGGGGCATGGCAAGCGGGATGCTTGCCCTACCTGGCAAGCGGGACGCTTGCCCCACATGGGGGCGTGACAGGCTGAAGCCTGTGCTACTTGGGGCCGGCGGGGCATACTTTTGGGCATGATCCTCGTCACCGGCGGAGCCGGATTCATCGGCAGCAACTTCGTGCTCGACTGGCTCGCGGCCTGTGACGAGCCCGTCGTGAATCTCGACAAGCTCA
>CAZDTC010000001.1:0-52615 GCA_964508125.1 uncultured Candidatus Kuenenia sp. | reverse complement strand
TAGCGCGCTTGACTGGGGGTCAAGAGGTCGCAGGTTCAAGTCCTGTCGCCCCGACGTTTGTTCCTTGATGAGTCTGCTCCAACCCGGAGTTGGACTCATCCGTGCGGTCGTTTCCGGTTCCCTCGCCTGCGGAGGAACCGGGTTCAGCCGACGGTGCCCGGCAACACGCCGGGGCTGAGTGGGTGTGGTTGCCGCCGCCGTCGCCGGCGGCGTCTGGGGCCGGGCAGTCGGCCCGGCTTCGCCCGTGGATCGGCACGGGCAGGTTGTCCTCGCCGAAGGCGATGACGCCGCGGCGGAGCCGGCGGACGGGCCGCTTGCCCCATCGGGCCTCCTCGAACTCGAGGCCGACGAAGATGCCCAGCCGGAGGACCAGGTCGCGGATCTTCTGGTTGGCATTTTCGTCCTTTGCGAGCGCCGCCAGGTCATCGATCGTGGCCATGAGCGCGTCGACCTGTTCCTCCGGGCTCAGGCTGGTCTTGGTGACGGCCTTGGGCGTGGCCAATTCCGCCACCTCCCGCGCGACCGCGGCTTTTTCCGCCACGAGGCCGTCGAACGTCTTGGCGATGGCTTCGTAGCGGGCCTCGTTCTTTTCGGTGGCCATCCGCCGCTCCGCGGTGCCTATGTTGTCCTCGAGTTCGGCCAGCCGTCGCCGCAGCTGCACGAGGGTCGCGGGCTCGTCGGGCTTGGCGTCGTGGTCAGCCTCCGCGCGGGCCTTCGCGAGGAGCCGATCGCGGATAGCCTCGCGGCCACCGGCCTTGTTGACGAGCTCGACGAGCGCGTCGATGAGCATGGTCGTGACGGCCGTGGCCTCGACCCAGTTGTGGTTACACTCTGTGCATCCGCTGTTGGCGTAGCGGCCGCAGGTGTATTTCAGTTTGTCCGCGGCTGGGATACCGTGCATGACGCTTCCGCAGCCATCAGTCAGATCGATGACCCGCGTCGAGAGCGGGTAGCGCTCAGGATTGTTCGCCTTCTGACCATTCTTCCTGCGGACCTCGTCGATTGACGTCTTTTTCGGCTGCAGGGCCTGCCACCGTTCCGGATCGAACTTGGCCTCGCCGCCGCTGGCCGCCCGCACCCGCACCTCCGTCGGATTCTCGAGCAGCTTCGGCTGGCCGTCTGGACGGAGGTCGTGGTCTTCGAGCTCCCGCGGACCGCCGACGCCCACGCGACGGTACCGGCCCTCGGACCGCCTGCCGTACTCCTTGATGCCCGCAATGATCGGGTTCGTGCACAGGTCACGGACCGTGTTTTGGTGCCACTTTCCGGTGACCCGGTGCGACGAGCCGTGGTCGCGGCGGACGCGGCCGGCGTCGGGCGACGGGATGCCCATATCGTTCAGGCGAAGGGCGATCTTCTTGTAGCTCATACCGCCCGCCCGCCATTCGAGGATCATGTACCAGACGTCGAGTTTGAACTCGTCACGAGGGAGAAAGCGAACGTGATGGCCGGCGCGACGGATGGTCTCGCCGTCCTCGAGCCATTGCACGAAGGTGTCGTCCGGACCGACGAGCGCCCGGCCGTATCCGTAGGGAGCCCGGCCCCCAGTGCTCAGCCCGCGGGCCGCCATGGCCAGCTGGACGAAGACGATACGGTCGCCGAGCCGTGGCGAAAATCTCCCGTGCTCCTGGTACTCGACCATGCTCCCGAAGAGGTACATCATTTCGTTCTGCTTGACGTCTTCGGGCGTGTAGATCTTGTCGTGAGTGACAAGCGTGACGCCGTGCGAGATAAGTTCCCGCTCGATTTGCATCATCTCCAACAAGTTCTGAGGGCGGCCAAGTCGGTCGCGCTTGAAGACGTATACGTGCGATACCGTCTTGTCCCTGATGGCGTCGTCGAGAAACTTGCGCAATCCTGGCCGAGTCAGGTCGCCGCCGCTGATGGCATCATCGATGTAGATGTCTCGTAGGTTGTGCAGCCTTTTCTGCTGCATCTCTTCGATGTCGGCAAAGGTGCCACGAAACGGCACGCCTACGATCTCCGAGGCGGCCTTTGCCCAGTCGAATTGCTGCTTCATGGAAGCTTCTTGGCCATCGTCGCTGCGGCGTTCGTAGACAAGCCCGCGGTTCTTCGGTCGGCTCTTCATCGCTGGTCTCCGTCGGCGGGTGTGCCGAGAACGCCACGGACATTCCAGAGGAAGTCCGCGAGCGCATCGGCAAGGTCTGTGGAAGTGTCGGTGACGCGGACGTGGGCCTTCAGGCTCCGCCATGCCGACGTGACCGTGTGCCGCTGCCACCACGTGATCATCCGCCCCAGCGTGTAGTCCATTCCCGGCGAGCGGATGTGCTCGTTGGGCGAGGTGGCGATCCGCCTCCGCAGGTCGATCATCAGCGTCGTGGGATGCACGACGTTGAGTTCCTGCGGCGTGACGAGCCCGATCTCGTACCAGCGGGCCATCTGGGCGATGGTCATGAGTTCGAGCACGTAGGCTTCGTGCACGAGTTGGTGCAGCCGCTTGCGGCCGAACTTGTCGTCGAACCCGAGCCGCTTGAGTTGGACCGCGGCATCGGCTTCGATTGCCGCCTTGAAGTCGAGGTCGGCGGCAGAGATGGCAGGGGGCGGCTGTCGTGGCATGTCCCGTTCCTTGAGACTCGTGGCTGTCCGTATGGCTTGCGGCCGATCCTCCATTTTCCAAAGTGGGGTGCGTCGAGGCAAGCAAATCCGGCGAAATCTTCTGGGCACATGTGTGCGCAGGAACTCTTCTGGACACATACGTGCGCAGGAAGTGGATTGGCCCGGCAGGCCCGCGATCTGCCCGCCGGGCGAGCGGTCACGAATCCGTTTTGTTGTCAAAATCTTTTGGGGCCTGGCGTTCGGCCAGGATCTGGCGGGCGATCAGTGCCGCGAGAAGATCACGAAAACGAGCCACTTTCTCGGGGAACGTCGATCCGTACGGCGGGTCGGCGTCGATGCGGTCTCGCGGGCTGTTCTGGTCGTCGTCGCCAGGCGCGCTGTGGCTTTCGTGTGGTGAGGTCATGGGGTTTCGGGGGGTGAAGAAGAGGAAAAACCGGTGGCGTGCCCGGGAGCCGCATTGGCCCCAGTCGGCACGCCACCGGTCAGGAACGGCCTGCTGATGTGGCGGATCAGGCGACCCGCCGGCGCCGCCGGCAGCGGCGATGCAGTCGTGAGTCGTCGTGTGAGTCCCAATCCAGGCCGGCGACCGCGGCCAAATCCACGGCGTCGTTGTCGCCGGAGTCATTCCTCAGCGAGGAATCGCCGCCGTCGGGGGCCGACTCGTCGCCGTTGAAGACCACGATCTCGATCAACTGGAAGCCGCGGTTGCGGACCAGGCTCCGGGATTCACCGAGGGCTCGAGACACGGCAGCGATAAGGTCACGATCGTTTTCGATATAGAGCATCTGCGCACTCCATTCCCGGATGGCCGGGAGGCAAGGGAAATGCCGACGACCAGAGCGGCCGGCGGCACGAAAAAGAAGGTCACGTGGAAACGCTCCACGAGACCGCGCCTGCCGTCAGAAGCGACGGCAAGCGGAGATCAATCGCACTGCTGCGAAGGCAGCGACCGACGACTGTCAGCCGAGCAGGCGTACGTCGCCCATGAATCGCTCAAGCAATGTTCCTGCATGGGCCACGAGCAGTGCCCGCACGATCGGCGGGCACCGTTCGTAGCCGAGGAAGTTCGGCTTGAGGTCAACGGGCTCGCCGTGCGGAGGGCTTGCGTGTGCCTCGTAGTCGGTGGCGTCCCAGATGACGGCGCCGACGCCGCCGGGCTGGATGATTGCCGCTTGATAGACGACGAACGAATCGTCGTAGGCGCTGGACGGGCCAGCCGGTCGGCAGTAAATCGCAGGGCCTTCGACTTGGAAGTCGGTAAGCCCAAGTGTTGCTAGGTCGGCGAGCAGATCGTTGATCCCGGGGATCGCGGCTTCGGCGCTTTCAAGGCCGATCCGGATCATCATCGCCAGCCGCGCGAGTTGGGCGGCGTGCTTCGTGAGAGAGTCGTGCATGGCACATTCCTTGGAGAGAATGGCGGCCAATACCAGAAGGCCGCTCAAGGAATATGCCGTGTTCTCGGCATCAATTTAGTGGACGGGTTGAAGGGCTTGTCCCCTTGCCGTCATCGCCCTTTTGTGGTTCCAGCGGAGTTACTCGCTGTGCTGGGCCGGTAGATGTGCTTCTCCGTGTGCCGCACGCGGGACTGCAGTGGTCGTAAAGCAAACCATGTTGTGGCGGGGTAGGCTCGCCACCAATTACCCCCAAAGCATGCCGAGCCACACCACGAATGCCCGTGCCCATCGCCAGCGGACAGCCGTTTGTAATTCGAAAATCTTTTCCACACGCTCAGACCGCGTCAGTGATACCGGCGTCACTACTTTTCGGTCCAAAGGCAAATCGTCATCGCCGTGGAAGTGGGCGATGTCATCCTGGAACTGCTCCCAGTTCAAGTCGCCGAATCGCTGCACGGCTCCTAGCTCACCTCCACCTGTCGCATCTCGATAGGCTTTGTATGCCAGTTCGCTGCAGTAAATCTTTTCATCATCCAGTTCGTACTGGATGTCGTAGGGGCGCCCAATATAGGTTTCACAGCACTCTGCCATTCGGGTAGCGTATGCCTGCGATTCGCCGCTCAGTCGATAAGCTGCAAAATCAATCCCGTCACCACGCAGTAGGAAAATGAGGAGCGGAGTATGTCGCACGCCGTCTCCCACTGCTTCACATACAACCCAACGGCCATTGTGTCGGGTGACCACGCCGCAATGGCACCACTTTGATTGTGTCACGCCCTTCACGGTCCTCAGCAGCCTCCCGCACGGCGTAATGGCCTGAACAAGCACGTCGCCCACTTGCGGCTGATACCTAGCAAGGGGCCGGTAGGCTTCCGCGACGCCCCAGCCGATCCAGGCTGTAACGGCGACCGTCACCACGATGAAGGTCGAAGCAGCACGCGCGATACATGTCTTTGCCATGTGGTAAATGCTCCTCGCCAAGGGAGTCAGGGATTCAATCGGGGACTCGGAGAACTCGGCATTGCCCGCCGAAGCAGGTGTAGCGAGAGACGGTGCAGGATGCCGGCGGCTCGTGGTCGATGGTCTGGATGTTCTCCTTTGCGATTTTCCAGTAGCCATTTTCCTTCTGCATGTCGACCACGGAGAACACGGTGTACCTGTTGCCTGATCGAGTGGTCGTGTATTTGGCTGCGACTTGAGCCTTATTTCCCGTTTGCTGGATGATCTCGTGGTCGATCAGCTCCATGTCGACGTCATGTTGTACGAACATGAGTGCAGCGGGCTTGCGAAGCTTTCTCCGAGTGCTCGTGGTGAAGCAATCGAGAAACGCATCCAAATCCTCGGAGTTAGTAGCGTTGCAGACAGCCGAGAGGCACCCGTGCACGCTCGACGGATGGGACAAGTCTTCGCTCACCGTTAGCCGCGGGCGTGATTCAATCTGGGCCGACCCGTCGTCAGCCATGATAGGGCGAGCGGTGAGTGTCAGGCACAACGCGAGGAGGAGGCGACAGCAGAGGTGATGTGAGTGCGTCATATTTGAAACTCCCCTTCCGTTGTGGGGCACTGGTGTTCAGTGCAGTGACTAGTGGGGTTGCATATGCATTCAATTCGTTGACGGCCGTAAGCGGTCGTGGTCGGTGCAACGGGGCTTTTTTCCGAAGCAGCCGCCGGGCGGGTCAAACAGGATCGTCGCCTCGATGCCAGCTGCCGCTGCAGCTTCTCGGGCAAGGCCCTCGAGTCGCTCGTATATGACACCACCGACGACGCCAAACTCGTCACGCAATATTTGCTCGACGGTCATAGCCTTCGGTTTTTTGCGAGGTGTGGGCGGTTCGGATGCGAGGAGGATGTACAGCCAGGCGGGGATACGGTCGAAAGGCGTCATGGTGATCTCCTGCGGACAAATGGGTGCCTCGTACGCAGGGTGATACGGTTGTGGTCGGGAGACCGTGACACCGGATGGGGCTGACGGGATGCCAAGCCGCAGGCGGTCGGACGTTCAGCATGTAACCCGGTTCAAGCAGCCGTGCCGGACGTTGGAACCGGTTGGGGCTTTGTGAGGTCGTTGAGGACGCCTCTCGCGGCGTTTGGCTGCTGGAGAGTGCGAAGGCGGCCAGCGACGGGTCGGTGCCAGGGCATGAGCCCGAATCGCCACAGCAGGCAGAGGACGACCGACGGTGGCAACAGGGCCCACGAAAAGGTGCTCCAGCTATTGAACATCCCGCCGACGGCTTCCTCGGCGACCTTGGAGTTTTTGCGAATTGCTTCGCCCATGGCGGCGTGCGGCGCGGTCATCCGCCAAGCCGCGATGATGATTGCCACAGACGTCCCTCCGGCCAGCACTACCTTCCAGTCCATTGCATCAAGGAACGCGCCACCGCCCTCCTGATACCGGCTCCAGAGCAGGGCCCGCGTTGCGGGCGAGTCAGCTCGTTCGGCTGCGAGGAGGAGGCGGGGCAGGTCTTCCGTGGCTGCCGTCCGTGCGACGGCCGTGCCGATGTCGTCGCCGAATGCGGAGAACACGCGGCCGCCGAGCCCGGGTGCACGTGCCTCCAGGTCGAGCACTGCCGGGCCATACCGCCGTGCCAACGGGACGAGACGATCTGCCTGTAGTGCAAGCGCCCGTTGCCCTGCCGGCCCGGCCGCCTTCGCGAGCCGCAGCACGTCATCGCCGTGCCTGGCCCCGACCTCGAGCAGTTCAAGGCCGCCTCGCGAGACCGCCTCCGCGGCGGCCGGCCCGTGCCTTTTAACGGCGACGGCGACGGCCTGCTCCGCCGACTCCCGGGCCGTCCGTTCGAGTCCCTCACGACCGCTGACCCTGCAGGCCTGCTCCACGGCCTCGCGAATCAGTGTGCTGATGGGTGAACCGGCCGCGGTTCCGGTCGGCAGAAAGGCGGCGAGGCAGCAGGTGGCGGCAAGCAGGCGGGTGAAAGTCATGGATGGGTTCCTCAGAGGGTGTGCTTCAGGAACGACTGGGCGGTCTCGTCATGAATACGTTTCTGGACGGTCGTATGTGACGTGACGCGATCCTTTAGGGCGACCAGGACGTCGTTCTCGATTTCGACGCGGGCCTGCGCGAGGCGGTCCTCTATCGCTGCAGCCAATTCCCGCTTGAAGCGATGGCGGAGGGTGCAGACGTCATGAGCTGTCCAGACTGCACCGACCAGCGCGATCGCATCGCCGAAGGGCAGTGGCCCGTCAACGACCACGCACGTCGCCTCAGCTGTCGCCGCAGCGATTGGGCGTGCGAAAATCCACTTGGCTATCTCCATCGTCTTGGTGATAAGCCAGCCACAGACCCGATTGTTCGGCAGACTCATGACGTCGATCGCCAAAGCAGAAGAAAGAATCACACCGTCGAAGCCGAGTCGTCCGAGAGCCTCATTCAGCGCGAGGGCATCGAGTTCCGGCTGGTGGCCGAGCTCCGGCGGACTCGCCGCAGGTGTCCCGATTCCGGCGAGTTCAGTCGCCAAGGTCAGCGTGCTTGCAGAGAGTTCGCGGTCGAATCCATCCATCGCGTCCTGGATCTGCCGCTGGCAGTCGTCAACCTGCGGACCGAGCCGATCAGTGACCCGCCTACGCACCCAGTTTTCGGCGTCCGATCGGCCCCGGACAGTGTCCGAGGCGAGTAACGCGATCAGCCTGAGGCAGTTCCTGGACGTCGCGACCGCCTTGGCGGTCGGACCAGCGGCCCCGTGCAGCTCGGAGAAGTTGTGATCCAGGATCATGCTGATCTTGGACGTGCAGGCCCCAAGCGCCGCCTCATTGCGGGCGGAAGCAGCGGACATGCTCCGCGCGACAAGTGCAGCCACGTCGACGACCGGAATGCCAGCGGCCGGGGCGCCGGGGGCCGGCCAAGCGGACGTATTCCGATGCGTACTCGACGAAACCAGCATTGAGCTGGGCAGTGCCACGGTCGAGCAGATCGCGAAGGCAGTAGCGATGGAGCGGATTAGGTGACCCGAAGTGTGCTCAATCATGTCGGTCTTTCCTCGTGGGGCTGTTGAATACCATCACTCTCATCTACGCAGACGGGCTGCGACATGTGACAACGCCCTCACTCGTCCAAGCGGAGCCATCACTGGCGAATCCACACCCGGGAGAAGCCTCCGGCGGGCTGAAACACCATCTGGTGCTGGGTGACCTCCGTTGTGACCGGAGACCCCCGAAGTTTCCGGACAACCTGTTCCAGGGTTTGTGGCGGGGCCGCAAGCCGCCGTACGAGACTGGCGTGCCGCGGGTAGGTGTCCCAGTAATAAGTCGTGCCGCTTTCCTCCCACGTGTCCCGGGAAGGGTTGTGATCAACGAGGTCGACGTCGAGGTAGTGGTTCGTTTGGACGAGCGGTGCCGTTTTCGCGCCCGTGCGGCGAACTTTTGTTCGGCGAAAATCGCTGCCCAGGCCTGCGACGACCGTTTGCTCCTCGGGCTCCACGCCGATTGCGTGGGCAAAGAATGGGCTCATCGTCTCGTATTCCTGAACGCGACGGACAAGCGAGCGGTAGCTGCCTAACCCGTCGCACGCCTTCCTGAGCCGCTGAAGCGTGGGCCACTGGAACCAGTTCGTGCCGAGGCCCTCGGAAGGCGCCTGGTTGAGCGTGATCGCCCACTCGCCGGGGCAGTAGGCCGACACCACACCCACGCATCCCAGGACCGAAACGCTGTCGTAATGCTTCGCGCCCTTGTGGAACCGAATTAGACGGGAGTGTTGGCCGGTGGAAGCAGGGAACACCCAGTCCATGTTCCGCGCCAGCGTCGGTTTGCCATCGAGCGTGACGCTGTAACTCGAACAGCCAACGCCGGGGATGCCGCTGATTTGGCAAATGTCGTAGATGAGGTTGCCAAGCACGATATGCCCGAGGGGCAGGGCTGAATATCGGGCGATACCGCGGATTTCGGCAACGTAGTCCTCGCCGAACATCCCTGCGATGCGGTCAACGATCCAGCCTGCGAGCGAACTGCCTCCCCACGCTGTCGCGGTGACGAAGGGCTGTAGATACGCCGGTAGCCAACTGACGTACTCCAGGCACTCATCAACGACATCAGCGAGGAGAGCGGCGATATTCTCGCCCTCGGCCTCGCACACGTCCTTCCACCGCTCCGCAGCCGGGGCAGCAAGATCGACGTCATAGACGGGCAGGTTCGTGGCCGAGTATTCGACGAGTGGCATTTGCAGCCTCCGATGCAAGGCGGTGTGGTGGGGCGTCGCAAGCGATACGACCGCGGATGTGATTTTGTGACGGGTGATCCAGCAGTGCCTTGCAGGCACAAGATCGTGAAGGCGTCACGTCACATGTCCGACGCTGGTCACGTATGTCCTGCAGACGCCCGGAATCCCCTACCGCACGCTGGAGCGACGACGATGCCCCGCACGATGCCCCTCGGTCACGCCATTGAAACCATCGCCAACGAGGCACTCCGCGAACGTGGGCATGCCAACGTGTTTCTCGTTGGCCGTGCCGGTGTCGGAAAAAGCACGCTCGTCAACGCCGTCTTCGATGGCAACCTGGCGCGGGTCGGCCAGGGACGGCCGGTGACGCGGCAGACGCGTGTCTACACGCGGCCCGGGATTCCGCTTTCGCTGTACGACAACCGCGGGCTCGAAATGTCAGAGTTCAAGGCGATCATGGCGGATCAGGAGCGGTTTATCCGCGAGGTCAATCACGACTCCGACGCCAACCGCCATATCCATGTCGGCTGGGTCTGCATCCCGGAGGATCTGCGGCGGGTCGAGGATGCCGAGATCGACATGGCACGAATGCTCGCCGCGCACATGCCTGTGATCGCAGTGATCACCAAAGCGAGGGCCGATCGTGGCTTCAAGACGGCGGTGAGAAAGCTCCTGCCGCAGGCTCGTGCAGTCATTCGCGTCCGAGCGCTGCGGGAGGAACTCGACGACGGTCACGCCCTCGAGCCGTTCGGCCTTGATGATCTGGTCGCTGCAACCTGCGACCTGTTTCCGGAGGGTCAGAGGCTGGCATTCGTCGCCGCACAGAAAGTAGATCTTGAACTCAAGCGGAAGGCAGCGCACGGCATCGTGACGCGGCATGCTTTGTACGCGCTTGGCAATGCCGCGAACCCGCTGCCTTTCGCGGACCAAGCGGGCCTTGGGATGGTGTTCGTGTCGATGTTTGCCGGCGTTTCGGCCGCCTTTGGGCTGTCGCCCTCCGCGCAGATGCTGTCAGCTTTCCTCGCCGCCGCGGTCGGCACGCCGGCGACCTCCCTGACGGCCGCGCTTTTTGCCGCTTCAATTGTCAAGTTCATTCCGATTGTCGGCACAGTCCTCGGGCAGGGGATCAATGCAGCGGTGGGACCGCTCGCGACGACCACGATCGGTATGGCCTACGTCGAACTGCTGTATCGCCTGTATGTGCGACACGCTGGAGCTTCGCCCGCATCCGCCGAAGTCGTGAAGGCGCTTCGCGACGACTTCGGCAGTCTTGTCGCCGGCCAGGAGGCGGTGGGCGGGAAGGACCGGCGGGAAGCGAAGCGGCTCGCCCGGCCGCGGGGCCGCACGTCGTGTCTCGGGGGCAAGTCACCGATCAAGCGGGCAAAGCCGCGCAAGACAGCGCTCACGTCGAAACGATCGAACTGGCGAAAGTGAAGCCCGCCCAGCAGCAGGCTGATCAGGGATCCCTTGCTCTTCGCTTCGATGCCTCGAGCGAATGTCGCACAAAATAGAAAGGCTCCCGGTCAATCGCTCGAGAAAGGGATTCGACAGCTTTGGGGCCACCAATTGCCCCGAGCACTGCTCCGGCGTTCGCGCGAATGTCGAAATAGGGTGTCGAGGCGAGCGTGTCGGATAGCCACGCGACATCCTTCTCGTCTGCCACCGATGCCAAGCAGCGAAACACCAAGGCCTGCTGTTCGCGATCACGGCTATCGCCGTCGGCGACCAGTTTGCAGAGATCGGCTAGTGGTTCGCGTAGGCGGGGGCTTGGAGTTGATGTGATCTGGCCGAGAACGTCGGCGAGTCCGGCCGGCCAGTCGTCGCCCTTGGTCGCA
Source organism: uncultured Candidatus Kuenenia sp. (assembly GCA_964508125.1). GTDB lineage: Bacteria > Planctomycetota > Planctomycetia > Pirellulales > UBA1268 > RGVT01. The sequence goes on along the minus strand of CAZDTC010000001.1, from coordinate 41,642 downwards.
ATAGCCTCCTTGAGCAAAGCCTCGCCTATAGACGCGACGTGTGTTTCCAACTCAGCCTGATCGGCCCAGCGGAGCGGGCGGCATCGTCCACAGGGGATCATTCGCTCCCCGAGGCATTCCTCCACGCTGGCAAGTGGCTTTGGCTCGCGTTCCATCCACGGATACAGCATTCGAATCCGCGGGTCAGTAAGGCTGTCGGGGCAGCCGACGAGATGCACCATCATCGTTCCCGCCTCTCGGGCGGCCTTGTCACCGAACGGAAACGCGATGAAGTCGGCTCCACTGGCTTCCTTCAGGAGCGTCGCAGTCATTTGCTTTGCGGCCCGCCTCCTCTGTGCCAAATTGCCGTCGGGAAGGTGCGGGCCTGGTTGAGTCGCCAACTCTTCTTGCAGTTCGCGACGAACATCAGCTTGCGGTGGAGGAGCGACTCTCGCTCCCTTGGCTTGAAAAGCTTCTTTTTGAAGCTCGACATGGAATCCGATTATGGATTCCCTCATCATTTGCCATCGCAGGCGGCTCTCTCGAACCGACTTGTAAAAACGCAGACGCCTATCGCCATCATCGAGTTGCTTTTGAAGTTCCTCGAGCTGTGGGATGAGAGTCGCCTCGGGCCCCATGCCGGCGCATACTTCCGCATACTCAGTGGCGATGCGTGCTGCCTCGGTCATGTTTCCCTTGCAGTAGACGGTTGCATAGAAGCGCTTCCGGTAGATGTCGGGAAGCCGCCACAGGAAATAGGACCTACCAAAGCCCCGAGCAGGCAGGCTGAGGGGGTCGGGGTGAAGTTCCTCCTCGGTCAGGCGTCGTTTGGGGGCAAGAGTTGGATTGCTCTGCGCGACGTCGCACCAAAAAGTCATTTCGTCACCGGCCGCCGCATCAAGGTATGCTCGGCCGGCACTGCTATCGCGATTGATCCGATCCGTGTCGACGAAGAGCATGGAGTACGGTGTCACAGTGCCATCAAAGAATGTTTTTTCTTCCAGATCGAGCATCCACCAGAGCAGGGCGCGATGTGGAGCGTTGTCACTGACTAGTTTCCGATATTCGCCAAGGCCTTCTTCGCCGTCTTCCAACGGCCAGTCGAAAAGCCGTCGCTCGAAAGTCGCGAGGAATCCGGCGCGATTCAGGGCATCTTCCTGCCTGACCGCAGTCAGCACTCTCTCGATCTCTTTGACGACGGACTGAGCCATCGAAAAATCTGGGTCAATTTCGAGTGCGAGGGCGGCCTGTTGACGGGCTAGTTGGACATCACCGGCCTCTTCTGCCTCCAAGGCCTGTCCGAGCGCGGCCGCTGCCTTGAAGTTGTTCGTGTGACGCTTGGACAAGGAGGTTTTTTCGAAAGCCGAGAGCCTGGCTCCGAGAGCCTCGACGATCGATGTGGCGATCTGCTTCTCCAGGTCCAGAAACGAGTCTGCCCTGCCTGCCACCTTTGTCGGAAGAATGACCTCACCTGTCTCGACATGCACCAGCCTTGCATCGATCCGCATGTCCCCCTCGTTGACCCACAGTGAGCCTGTCAGGACAGCTCCGGCTCCTAGCCCTTTACCGACGCGTGCCGCAGACTTGGGGTCGAGAAACTCCGTCTTCCCAAGTTTCTGCTCCTTCAGCACCTCTTCCAGCTGAGGGCGTTCGACGACTCTGACGTCACGACTCACCGCGATATCGGTGGTCAGCATTTCTTGTAACGCGCGGTTGAAGCCCTTGGCCTGATCGCGGTCGGACGTGTCCGTAAACCCCATGACGGCAACGACCAGACTGGCCGGCTGCTCGGCGAAGGAGCCTGAGGAAGTCACCGCGGACAGTAGAAACGATACGACCGTGACGCGGATGCAGGCTATTAGCGATACACAGCTGTCGCTGAGATGATGCATGGTTTCTCCGGCGAACACAGGTCGATCGCTACGAGTTCAGAACCCGCCCGGACGGCCATCGAGGAATTGCTTGGTACGCGTGTCGAAAAGTCGCCCGTTGTCGGTGCGGATGATGTGGGGCGCTAACCGCGGCTGGTCCGGGTGCTTGGCGATCAGGGCGTCGCACAGCCAATGGGTGATGCGATCTACTTTGTCAGGCGCACCATCCTGATCCACTGAATAGAGCACCTGCCCGGTTTCCGTGTCGACGACGCGTGCATCCAGGCGGAGCTTGTCTCCAAAAGGGAAAAATGATCCAAGCACCAGTTGCTTTGCGCCAAGGAGCTTGCCGATCTTCGCAGCCTGCGCGGGATCAAACTTTGCGTCCTGCGAAAGCTCGAGTTCTTCCAGCACCGCATCGAGCCTAGACCGCTCGATGAGATCAAACATGCCGGACTGCTCCAATCGCGAAGCTACGACGGTGCCTATGCCCTGCTGAAGGCCGTCTGAATCCGGTTCGCCAGAGAGCTTTTGAAAGGGCAGCACCGCGATTCGCGGTTTTCCACCAGCTGAAGGTTGATTCGCGATGCTCGTTTGTGCCGCGGGTGACGTGTTGGACGTCTCGCTTTGGCGGGGCGAGGATGCCGGCTTTGCCGATTCTTGTACGCCGGGAGCTTTCGCATGCGGTGGGATGACGGCCGGCTCTACTTGCGTGGTCACGGGTGGGACCTTTACAGGCGGGCGGTTTCGCGTATTCCACGCGGCCACTCCGGCAAGCAGCAGTGCCGCAACGGCGGCCGTTACCGTAATAATCGCTATCCAGGGCGGCGCGTTTCCCGAACCATTGTGTTGCGCGGAGCGTGTTCGGGGCGTCGTGACGATGGGCCCGGCCACAACGCCGGAGCCGTACTCTTTGAAGTACCACTGCACAACGGTTCCAAGCGCAGCGAGGCAGGGTTCAGCAAACTCGGGGGTGATCTCTGCCGGCTCGCCCGGTTGATGATGTGATCCGAGGTTCCCGAAACCCTGGATGGTTCGGAGCGAGACGAGGATGTGTTCCGGAAACGCATCGATCTGCGTAAGCCTCTCGATGAGAGGCTGGAGAGTCATGCTCTTCGGCGGCTTTCCCACCTTATGCTCAAAAACCTGCGAGCAGACGGCCTCAGCCGCCTTGCGGGCATTCATCAGCGCCGTTTCTGGATCGCTGTTGCTGTAGGAAAGCGTTTTCTCATACAGCCGCCTGATCCCAGCGAGTTCCGATTCCAGTCGCTCGACTCGCTTGCTGAGCGTTGTTCTGCCGAACATGCGTGTTCCCCCTCACTCCCACGACTTCGTCGTGAACCCGAGGTTCGTAGCGTTCTCGGATACGCCCCGTTTTACATGATCCTTGGGGCCGGCAGGGAAGTCGGCGGAGACTTCGAGCGTCACCTGGACCGCTGCGTCGGGGTCACTCGCAAGGAGAGCGATGATCTCGTCAGCGATGTCGCGAAGCCGCATCTTCGCCGTCGATGCGTCGATCTCGGCCGTGCCCCGGAATCGCCGGACGGGCATGCCGGCAGACGTAGGCGGGGAGATCGGTGGCGTCGCGCCGGAGCCGATCGGAGTGGCGGGGCCGACCGGCGGCTGAGTTCCGGTCGCCGGGCCCGGGCTTGAAGACGGCTTCGCGGCCTCTCTTGCTTTGGCAAAGGCCACCGCAGTGGCGGGCTCGACAAGGAGGAGCGAGTCGGCGTCGGCCTGCACTTGCGGATCGCCGAATGCAAACCCCTCGAAGGCATCGCCAGTGCGGCCGTGGGCAGTGCCGAAGTAGTCGCGGGTCTTGGCGCCTTCGCGGATCGCCCCAGAGAGCACGTCGCGGCTCTTGAGCCGAGGCATGTAGAGGTATTTCTGGGAGTCGTCCCAGAACGTGTGGACCTCCGCCGCCGTCTTGCCGTCCCGCCAATAGAACTGCTGCAGGAGGCCGCGCAAGTGGACCGGCGACCAAGCCGAGATCACCAGTTCGTTCTCCGTGCACACCCGGGACAACTCGCCGGGAAGCGTGCCGGCCGTGGTCGTGAGCGGAAACGCCTCGACGTCGATCGCCGGATCGGTGGCAGATTGTTGCACGGGGCAGAGCAGCCACTTGTAGCACTCGCGGGCCGCCCGGGGCAGCACCTCGGAAGCCGTCTGCAGCTCCTTCTTCGCCTGGTTCTGCTGGAGCACGTCGATGTTGAGCCGGCCGGTCTCGACGTCGTCCACGATCGACTGCCACGCGAGCACGACGCGGGCCGTATCGCGAAGCCGGGAGAGCACGCCCTGATCGGCCGCCATAAACACGAGGCGGTTGCCACGGTAGCGAGGGCGGCCGCCGTTGTTCTTCACGCAGTCGAGCACGGCCGTCGCAGCCTGCCGCGGCTCCTCACGGGAATACCACTGGGCAGGAGGCAGCACCACGAGCCGCAGGCCCGAATCGTCGGGCACGTCGCCATGCGGCGTGAACACATGCACGCCGTCGAACATGCCGCCGCCGCTGCCTACAGTCTTTTTCAGCACCTCGTGGATCTTCTCCACCACGTCGCCATCGTCGAACCGCCGCTTGCGGTCTTCCATCTCCTGCCGCAGGTTCGCCCGGGTGTCGAACCAGAACCGCGTGGCGTCATTGGCGGTGTCGTCTGACTTGTTGAGGTAGTGAAGCCGGTCGGCGAGCCGCGTGAGCGCATCGGAATAGAGCGCGGCCGTCTGGCCTGGCTGGAGGCAGCCCAGGAGCACTCTCGCCCGATCGAGCCCGCGGGCCCCCGAGCGGCTGATCACGCTCGACGGGGCGCTGCCGAGGAAGAGTGTGCGGGCCACGCGGCGGGCGGCGCCAACCTGGCCGAAACGCGGTTCGCGGTTTTCGAGCTCGGTCGTCTCGGCCTTGTCTGAGTCGATGTCTTTGTCGATGACGGCGTCCCAGCCCGGCGGCAGGTAGTAGACAAGTTCATTTCGCGAACTGCCGTCGTAGAGCGGCAGGCTCGCCGGCAGGATCACGGCGTCTTTGTTGTCGTCCTTCCAGAGGCGGTAGATCGCCTTGGCCATGAGCTTCAAGACGCCGCGGGTCCGCTGGAAGCCGTCGATCGTCGTCCAGTCTTCGTAGAGCCGGTCGAAGACTTCCGGGTGGATCGGGTAGGCGTTGACGAGCCGGTCGTAGTAGCGGCCCTCCTGCGTCTCGCTTGGCAGTTTCGGGCCCTCGGCCACATACGCATCGGCGAACGCCCGGCAGACGGCGTCGCGGGCCTTTGCATCCCGGATTCCCTCGAAGAGCCGGCGCCGGACGATCTCGAAGGCTTCCTCCGTGGCCACGGGCTTCCAGAGGGCCTGCACCCGGCCAAAAGTCTTTTCGAGCGCCCGCAGCACGGCCACGCCCCGCTGGCTGCCGGCCTCGATCTCCGACTCCGGGAGCGATGCCAGCACGACGGCGTTGGGCACGAGCTTCACGGCCTCGGTGAGGGCCTGGATGAACGACAGATTGCTGTCGTAGCTGCCGCCGCTGATCGTCTGGCCTTCGGGAAACTGGCGGATGTAGGCGACGAGCTCGTCGATGAGGATCACGCATGGAGCATGGGCGGCGAGCAGTTCGCGGAGCACCTCCTTGCCGGGTGACGTGCCGGTGGCATCGGCCTCGGCGACGAGCGCAAAAGCCTCGGTGCCGCCGAGTTGCCAGGCCAGTTCACCCCAGAGCGTCTTGACCTGCTGTTTTCCGTGCTTCCAGGGCTGGCCGGGCGACCGGTCGGTGCCGTCGAGAACGGCGATCGTCGCCTTCGGCACGTCGGTGAGCTTGGCCTTGTCGATGAGGGCCGCGACGCCCGCGAGATCCGAGAGGGCACACTTTCGCGCCGCCATGTGGTAGACGGCGAGCATGGTGTGGGTTTTCCCGCCGCCGAAGGCCGTCTGCAGTTGGATGACCGGGTCGCCGCCTTTGCCCACGAGCCGCAGGGCCACCTGCGTGAGCAAAAGCCGCATGCCTTCGGTGATGAACGTGCGGTCGAAGAACTGGATCGCGTCACCGTATTCGGCCGTGGCTTTTCCGGTGTGGACGGCCGTGATGTCGGCAGCGAATTCTGACTGCTGGAACGTGCCTTCGAGCACGTCGCGGTGGGGCACGGCGATCTCGCGCCAGGGGCGGAGGGAGGTCATGAGGGGGCGTCCGATCCGTTGGGTTATTACCTAGTTCGCTACCTAATTTCCGGCTGTTCCGACCTAATTCCGCGGCACCCAGACGGCTCGAAAAGAATCCCCTGAATGGAGGGGCGTGCTACGCAGTTTACTACGCACTTTCGGCGTCTCTACGCAGTTCGTGGCGAGGTCCATGAAGTGAGGTGGCGAGCAGACTATCAGCGACGGTGGTTGTCCGAGGGCCGTCAGTAGTTGGTGCACGGCGGTCATTCGAAGAGGGTCTTCTGGGCGGGGGCGGTGGAGGGCGTCGCGGCGGCGGCGGATTCGATCGGGGCCCACGACGTGATCAGTTCGTTGTAGGCCCGGGCGTCTTCGGCGCGGCCGGCGCGTTCGCAGAGCGTGTAGAGCCGGTAGGCGAGCTGGCGGATCGGCTCGGCTTTCGCCGCCACCGCGGCCAGAACCTTGCCCGCGGCACTCTCGCCGTCGGTCTTGAACACCCGCACGAGCTGGTGAAGGCCCTCCCACACCGGGAGCCGGTCGTCGGCCGTCGGATCCCAGTCAGGCTTGTAGTCGGCCCACTTGAGTAGCCGCACGTTGCCGCCGGCCGACTGCAACACGCCCGAGTTTTTTACTCCGTCCACGCTCGTGCCTTTTGCACGCGCGAGCGTGTCGGCCTCGCCGAACTTCCCACTTTCCCACCCGTGCTGCTCGAACCAGTGGAGGCAGAACTGCGTGTCGGCGTCGAAATCGTCTTCCGCAAGAAAGCGGTTGATGAGCTGCAGCGCCGTCCGCACGGTCATCGGCGATCCGTCGGCCTCCAGCACCGCGGCATATTTGGAGAACACGGCCATGCCTGGGCCGATGATCGCCTGGGAGAGGTCCACCGGGGCGACCGGGGAATGCTCGCCCTCCGACTTTCGCGTCATCGCGTCGAGGGCCTGCGGCAACGTGGCGTTTAACTCGCGAATGAACTGGCGACGCGAAATCGTCTCCGCCGTCGGGGAACGCTTTCGGCAGACGAGGACGATGCTGGAGGCGAGGGCGTTTGAGTCCATGCCACGCATACGGCTACTGTTTTCGGTGCGCAGAGGCCACGTGCCGGTGATCTGCATCTCGGCATCAAGCACAGCTGCAAGAAAGGTCTCCCATCCCGTGCTGTTGGTGTCTGCGTTCTTCGTCTCCGACTGCTTGAACGCGTAATAGATGGAAGTCGGGTAAGCCGGCTGGGCGTCGTTGGCAAGTCGGCGCATGACATGTGTCATGCCGGATAGGAAAAAGGCTTCAGCGGCTTCCTTGTTTCGGTGCCGATAAGCAACGGCCACAAGTTCCTCTGACTTCGGCACGCTGATGGTCGCGAAGAGTTCTGGAAAGACGTCCCTCAGTGATCTGCGAAGCCACACGTAAAAGAAGTCAGCAAGATCCGCGTAGCCAATGTTGTCGTAGTACGGCGGATCTGTTGAGACGCACTTGCCTTGGGAAATGGTTTGTGTGGTTGCGTCAGCCTGAACAGCCCGGCCAGGCTGGCATGTGAGCGTGGTCGCCGCTTCGCCAAACGCCTTCTCGAACGCGCTGGCGATGCCGTCGATGAAAACCGACCACGCTCCAGACGAGTCGCCCAGCGGGTTGCCTTCGGCGAAGTCCCAGATGATTGGGATCGCTTGCCGACCAAAAAGATGACGCGGGCATTGGGCTATCGGTTCCCAAGCGCATAATGAGTTTGCGAGGTCGGCTTGCTTACTCAGCGCGAAGGCGAGGTAAACGCTCACTGCATCTGCGTAACCCTTGGCATCGGTGTTGGATCGCCGCGCTTGTGTGTTGACGGCCGTTCCGTCCGCGGTCACCTGTGATCTTGCCTCGGGCAAAAGGTCACAGAAGGTTCCCAAGGCAACGGTCTGTCGTGGCGTGAACAAGTCCTTGAAGCGAGTCATTCCGTAGAGCAGGCATGTCATCGGCCGCGGGTCGTTGGCGATCGCTACGTCGATGGCGCCCGCATGAGTCGATGCATCGGCGGAAGATGCGAGTCGCTCGGCAGCCGGGGATGGTGACAGATAAACGCGGCCACGACTGCCCTCGGCGACGATCGCCATGAGCCGCGCACCCATGCGGCCGTGGCTTGCCTCGGTCTTGATGTGTTCGGGTTGAATCGGTGCCCCAGACATGAGGCATCGAAAGTTTGCGCCGCGTGCGGCCTTTGTGCCTTCAGCGGCATTTTCTGCGGGCTCGCCGACGGTCACGACAAAGCGATACCCGTGTTTCTCGACAACCGGCTCAACCGACGCCTCCTTGCCTTTTTTCGTGGAAAGTACAAAGGTGCTCGCCAGCGGCACATCCACATGCGAGTACGCCGGGTTCGGGCTCTTCACCGTCCGCGCCCAGATCCACGCGATGACCGTGAGCTTCTTGCCCACGAGCGGCTTCAGGTCCGGCCGGTCCTTCGCCATCTCGGCCGTGATCTCGACCTTCGGGTAGAGGTGCCCGATCCGCTTCTCGGCCTCGTCCCGCATCCACTTGCCGTAATACCGGACGTCTTCGGCGAGCCCCTCAGCGCCCTTCCAGACCTTCATCGCCTTCTCTTCAGGGCTCTTCGACTGCCACTCCGGATTGACCGGCTCGCGGCCCGCGAACTTCGGCGGAATCTCGATCATCGCCTTGTTGATGAGGACGGCGACGGGATTGAGATCGCTGGCATAGCTTTCGAGCCCCAGCCGCTGGGCCTCGAGCGGGATCGCCCCGCCGCCGGCGAAGGGATCGTGAAACGCTGGCAGCTTGTCCGGGTCAAATAGTTCGGCGGCCTGCGGGTGATCCTTGTTCAGGTCGCATGTCTCCCGCCAGCTTTTCCTGATCTCCTCGCGGGCTCGCTCGAGCACCTCCTCGTTGGTCGTGTTTTCCCACTTCACGAGGTCTTCGATGATCTCGAAGAGTTTTTGGCGGGCCCGCGTCCAGTGGCCCTTTTCCTGCTTGTTGGGCTCGCGGCCAGGGTTCTTGAGCCGCCAGGCGTCTTCCGGGTCGTTCACCATCTGCGAGAAGATCACGGCCCGGGCGGCGGCTAGCGGCCGGCGGGCCCACCACAGATGGAGCGTGCTCGGATGCCCGTGGCGGATCGACTTTTCCCGTGCACAGGCCGCGTTGATCGCATCGAGCGGCAACGCCACTTCGATGAGCTTTTTCGGTGCGATCACGAGATGGTCGGTCGTCATTGCGGCTCCGCGCGTTCGAGCAGTTTGTGCAGGTGGTAGATCGAGCCGGCGGTGCCCCAGGCGGGCGGGTGGTCCACGAACCGGCGGACGTAATACGGGCCCTCCGTCGAGCCGTCCTGGCCGACGAGCACGATCGCGAGCACGAACTTGTCGCCCTGATTGAACCCGAACATCACCTCGTTGTGCGAGATCGTGACGGTGGAGGCTCCCTTGACCCGGCCCTTCACCTCGATGTGGCGAGCCACCGGCATCGACCCGTCGGATGAGCGGGGCCAGCTCGTGATGTCCCAGCCGCACTTGTCGGCCGAGACGTCTTTCACGATGCAGCCGCGGGCCTCTTCGGCCCGGCGAACCGCCTCCATGGCCGCCATTTCGATCCGTTTGCGGGCCGCGGCGTCGGCCGCGAACTGGGCCGTGGCAGCGTCGGGCGGCTCGTCGCCCGTGGCCCGCCGCCGCAGGCCGGCCGGGATCACGAGGGCGCCGCCAAGGACGACGGGCGTGCCGTTCACGACGTGCCGCATCGCCTGCAGCTCCCGCTTGCGGCGGTCGAGCCGGCCCTGGAGGTCGGTGATGAGCCGGCGGGCGTTGTCGAGGTTGAGCCGCACGTCCTTGCCGGCGGCGAGGTCGTCCTTGAGCTTTCCATAGCGGTCGCTCCAGAAGTCGATCTCGCGGGTGAGCCGGTCGTGGACGGCCGTGAGCGTCTTGTCCACGTGGGCGATGCGGCGGTCGGCGATCTCCTTGAAATGCTGCGGCACAAGCTCCGTGGCGGCGAGGGCCACGGCTTTTTGTTCCAGGTCGCTTTTGATCCAGTTGGCCTTCAGCACCGATTCGTGAAGCGGAAGTTCGCTCGTGGGGATCGGCTCGAGGTCGAGGTGGGGCGCCCAGCCGGCGAAGGAGGACGAGCCGTCGGCGTTCACGCGGACGAACTGCAGCCGCTTGGAGAGGACGGTGCCGTCGCCGCTTTTGACTTCGTGCGTGAGCAGGAAGAGCAGCCAGGGCTCGGAGCCGTCGTCGTCGGGATCGCAGAGCACGGCGCCCTGCCGAAGCAGGTTGGCATGCTGCTGGAGAATGATGTCGGTGACGGAGAGCATCAGCGGGTGGCCCGGGTGCAGGAGCACGGCCTGCGGCAGGTCGGGGCGATCGTCGCTCTGGATCCCGCTCTTCTCGAAGCAGACTCTCGTGTAGCGGCGGAGGACGGGCTCGGGGTCGCGGCGGTTGCGGCCGGTGATCAGCCGGTCGCGGTCGCGGATGCTCTCCGGCACGAACGAGATCTCGTAGCGGCCGGGCTCGCATTCCTCGACCTGGCCGCCGAGCAACGAAAAAGCCTTGAGGAAGAAGGATTTGACGAAGTGGGGCTGGAGGCGACGGGCCTCGGCCTTTTCCATCTCCTCTTTCACGGCATAGAGCCGGTCGGGGCTGAACGACTCCGTGGCCAGGGCGCCGCGGTCGAGGAGCTCCAGCACATGGTCGCGGTCGAGGGCCCGATCGATCTCGCCGAGCCGCGTCGCCGCGGCGGCGGGGGCGTTGCCGTATTTGACGGCCTCGATCATCAGGTCCTTCAGGCTTTTTTCCTCGAAGACCTCGCCCAGGATGTCGAACACGCGGCCCTGGAGGGCTTCGCTGAGCGTCTCCATCTTCGTGAGCAGGCGGTGGTAGACGGCGCCCTCGCGGGTCTGGGCGGCGACGAGGTTCCAGAGGTGGCAGGTGTGTGGCTGGCCGATGCGGTGGATGCGGCCGAACCGTTGTTCGAGGCGGTTGGGGTTCCAGGGGAGGTCGTAGTTGACCATCAGGTTCGCCGTTTGGAGGTTCACGCCCTCGCCGGCGGCGTCGGTGGCGATGAGCACGCGAAGGTCCGACTCGGAGCGGAACTTCGCCTGCGTGGCCAGCCGCTGCTCGCGGACGGTGCCGCCGTGGATCGTGTCCACGGCCGAGTCGCTGCCCAACACTCCACTAATGCGTCGCTGAAGATAGTTCAGCGTGTCGCGGTGCTCGGTGAAGATGATGAGTTTTCGGAGCTTTCCCGAGGCGTCGCGCATCTCCGGGGCGTTTTGCAGAATCTGCGAGAGCTCGTCCCACTTGCGGTCCTGCCCGCTATGGACCACCTGCTTGGCCTGCTCCTCGAGGCCCTTGAGGATCTCGATTTCGGCCTCGAGCTCCTGCACGGTGCGTGCGGTACTCGCCTCGTCCACGACCGCCTCCTCGAGTTGCTCCTGCTCGTCGGCGGAGAGATCGTCGTCGTCATCAGGGATGGAGAACGAGTCGGGGAGAGTGCCGAGGGCGGGGCGGCGGCGGGGGCCGCCCATGCGTTCCTCGCGGAGACGCTCCTCGAGCCTCTGATGCCGCCGCTTGAGCGACTGGTAGATCGCCTCGGGGCTGGAGGCGAGCCGCCGCTGGAGCGTGGTGAGGGCGAAGCCGACAGAGTTTTTCTGGGCGCCAGAGAGGCGGTCGGCCTTGCCCATTTCCGTCTGCACGTAGTCGGTGACGGCTTCGTAGAGGTCGTTTTCCAGGGGCGAGAGGTCGTAGTTGACGGTGTAGGCCCGGCGGGGCGGGAAGAGCGGCTTGTTGTCGAACGTGATCAGGTCTTCCTTCACCATTCGCCGCATGAGGTCGGTGGCGTCGACCTTGTGAACGCCCTCGCCGCGAAACTTGCCGTAGAAGCGGTCGCCGTCGAGCAGGGCGAGGAACAGCTGGTAATCCTCCTCCTTGCCGTTGTGGGGCGTGGCCGTCATGAGCAGGAGATGACGGGTGTGGCCGCCGAGCAGTTCGGCGAGCTCGTAGCGGGAGGTCTTTTCGAGCTTGGACCCGAAATAGTGGGCGGCGAGCTTGTGGGCCTCGTCGAAGATCACGAGGTCCCAGCCGGTGGCGACGAGCTTTCGCTGGAGGTCAGGGTTTCGGGCCATCTGGTCGAGCCGCACGATGAGCTGATGGCGGCTCTCGAAGGCGTTGCCGCCGGGGTCAGCGGCGTCGAGAGCGGTCGAGTAGATCTGAAACTCGAGGCCGAACTTCTCGAACAGTTCCGTCTTCCACTGGTCCACGAGGCTGCCGGGGGCGACGATGAGGATCCGCCGGCCGTCGGCCCGCATGATCAGTTCGCGGATGTAGAGCCCGGCCATGATCGTCTTGCCGGCGCCGGGGTCGTCGGCGAGGACGAACCGGAGCGGCTGCCGGGGCAGCATCTTCTCGTAGACGGCCGAGATCTGGTGGGGCAGGGGCTGCACGTTCGAGGCGTGCACGGCCATCATCGGATCGAAGAGAAACGCGAGATCGATCCGCCGGGCCTCGCAGGCCAGTTGAAACGCCTCGCCGTCGCCGTCGAACGACCAGGGCCGCTCGGTGGTGGCGAGCGAGAGGGAGGCGAGGTCGGCCGGGGTGAGGAGCCGGTCGCGGGGGGAGCCGTCGGGGAGCCTGTAGAAGACGGTGACGGCGTCGCCGGCCGGGGCGGTGGCGGCGATGGTGACGACGATATTCGGCTCGAGGCCGACGACGGCGGCGCCTTGGCGAAGGTCGGAGGGGGTGAGCATTGTGGGCAACGCCTGCGTGCGGGCCGCCGCAAGGGGCTTGTGTACGGGAGGAAGCCCCTCCAGAGTATGGGGGCGGAGGGAAGTCCGCCAGCCTACGCAGTCGCTGGGACAACGTTGGTCCGTCGCACGGCGCGGACCCTTCAGTTGGTCGCGTCGGCGACTACCACCAGCTCCGCCGAGCCGGTGGCCGGACCACGTCACGGCGGCGAACCGCCGGGTCGTCGAAGAAGCGGTCGCGGGCGTTTTGAGCCCACTGCTGCGAGGTCACGATGATGGGGGCACGGTCGTAAAAGACGACCTTGATCTGGTCCGGGCCTATCTTCGTCTGCCGCTTCACGGGCGCGCCGTTGTATTCCACGATCCGCATTTTCCAGTCTCCCAGGGTTGCTTCCTGCTGGCGCGGTGTCCGCCGAGCCGCTGAAACGAATACGAGAGGCGTGCAGCAGTTGTGACGGAAAGCTTTGCGGCTCTCCCGACTTAGGAGACCGATATCCCCCATCGCCTCGCTCTTGTCAGCCCGGCGCGGTGGCCCTTAACTAATGCCCGGGAGTGGATTCGGCAAGTCAAAACGCTCGGGGGAGGCGGGGCACATGTTGCAAACGTCCTCCTCTTCGCGGCTCAGGAACGCTCGTAGTTCCTCATCCGTGCAGGTTGGCTCCAGAGGCTGGTATTCGAGATACGGACTCCATGCCTTGGAAAGTTCGTATTTCGCGCCTTGCAAGCGTAGATACGCGAGCGGACTGCATTTCCAGAGTCTGCCGTCGAACAGTTGACGGCAGTATCTGGCACGACACTGCTCCCAACTCCGCCGGGGTTGCTGGTCCTCATAAGGTTGCATTTCGGCGCCAAAACCGTGATACCGCCGCGTCCAGTACTTGTGTGACTCAAAATATTCAATCGGAATGCCGTATGTGCTCTGCCAATGGGAGAGAAGTTGCCTAATCGGCGCGATCTTGCTGCGGTACTCCGGTGTATCGTGGTGGATCGACAGGCATAAAAACGTGGCGGTTGCCTTGAGGACCGCAGGCAGGTGTGGGTGACGGTGCAAGAAGAAGCCGTTAGTCACCAGCCTCAGGCGCGCATGAGGCCAATGGTCACGTGCGAGAAGTACAAACTGAGGCAATTGATGATGGATCGTTGGTTCGCCGCCCAGAAGCGAGAATGTCGATGGACTGAGCCGATGCTTCCAAGCCCCCATCCAACCGGCCGCCTCTCGAAGGGACACGATGCCCTTATGGCCGTGATTGGAAAAATGGGAACAGCTCTCGCAGGTGAGGTTGCAGCCATGCGCGACGTGAATTTCCAAGTTTTCCAACGTATGCATCGCTCAACATCCCAGAGATTGGGTTTGGAGACCGCGTTTTGCGAATGCTAGAGCTGCGGGCGGTTGGAAGATGCACCCCGGATCTGCTGCCACGGTGACGCTTGACGAAACGGCGGCTCCCCTTAGCGTAGGGGGAGTCGCTTGAGGGGGCAAGCTACCTCGATGCGAGGAACGCGAGTATCAGCAAGTAAGCACCGTGTAAGGAGAACGCGCCGATGGCTTTCGTTGTATCGATCGAGGGGCCCCACGGCGTTGGCAAGTCGACTCTTGTGAGGAGCTTGCAGCAGGCTTTTCCTAGTGCAGGGTGTTTCGAGGAGGAGGGCCACAAGGAACTGCGTGCAAAGCGTGAGCAGAGTGGTCTCGCTCTGTCCTGCGAGGAAGACTTCTATCGTATTCAGGATTGGTACGTAGATTTCGAGTGTTCGCGGTGGGAACGACTTCAACGCTACGAGCAAGTTTTCACGATCCGGGGCCCCGAAGTGAAGGAGTTCTTTTTTCTTCACTATCCGCGGACGATTGGGGCTAATTGGGACGTAGAAGGCAAGTTTGGCGAGAGTCTGCATAGGCTTCGAGGCTGTCGCAGCAACAGACTTCTTTATCTGGATGCACATATCGACATTGTTTTGCAAAGAATCCGAGCAGACGACCGGCGGCGTCGCGGGATGGAGCAATGGGTCGAAAAGTGGTTGCCATACTATTCGCACTACTTCAAGAGTAACCCGAAGACCGTCGTGCTCGATACGACTTCCATGTCGGGCAGGGATGTCTCAGAGTGGGCAGAGAAGTGGGTCAGGAACGGATGCCCTTTGGAGATTGTGCAGTGAGCCAGCACCAGAGGCTCTTGTTTGTCTTAAGGGGTACTCCAGGTCTCGGTCGTGTCGTTGCGTCAGTTGAGCTTGCGAGGTCGCTTGAAGAGTCGTTTGATGTGAGTTGCTTTTTCGTGACCTACGGCAACGGCCTTGCGTATCTTGCAGCGTTGCATGCACAGTGCGCTGTGCAGGTTGATCGCCAAGACATCATGTCTCTGGGGATTCAGCCGGTCTCCGCCAGTGCCGAACGAATCCTCGAGTTGGTGAGGACGTTGCGGATTGACTGTGTTGTCATCGATGGTGAACCGTTGATGGTGCTCGCGATCAAGGTCGGTCTGCCCGGCGTTCCCATTGTCAGCGTAATGAACCCTTCCGACTGGTGTAACGCCCAACTTCCTCCCAGTACGATCGCCTTCTTTCGTTTTTGCTACGGAGCCTCTGACTATCGGATTGTCCACGGGCTGGAGCCACTCGCGGTGGAAGAAAGCAACGTGCTTTCAACATCCACAATTATCCGCAGGGAGGTTCTGGCGCTTTCGTCTGTCGAGAGATCAAACGTCGTATCTGTCGTGTTTGGAGGCGGAACTACGTGTGCCACGAGCGCCTTCCACGAGTCGTGCCAGGCATTTTTTCGTGTTGTTCTGGACGTCGCGCGATACGAGGCCAGCCTAGTCTTCAAAGTATTTCTGTCGGGCGCTCGGTTTCCTTACGCAGAAGGGGGCGTGCCTGCGAACGTTGTGATTGTAGAGAAACTTGCAATGGCGCGAGATGTTTATGATTGCGAGGTTGTTGTGGCTAGGGCTGGTCGGAATACGATCAGCGAGATCCTTTTTTTGAGAAAGAAGGCGGTGTTGTTCTCGGTGGTGGGCGAGCACCGAACTGGTGAGCAACGGAAGAACGCAGCGGTCGCTGAAAACTTAGGTTCCCGGGCGGTTCGTCTCCTGGAGTCTTACGATTGCAGATCGCTTTGCACGGAAATTAGACGGCTTCAGCGGATAAGCACGGCGGGCAGTGGATTCAGTCCAGGAAACATTGAGGCACTGAAGTTCTTTTCGCAGAAGATGCGGCTACAGGAACGGCGCCCTCGCCTGAAACCCTGATCCCGGCCAGATGCGGATATGTCGGCTTGAGCGGTGTGCGGTGCTTGATGTGCAGGCCTGGCTGCCATACCGCAGGGCAAGGAGGGTTGCCGCACTTGCGGAGGAGAAGGCAAGAGCGTCTGTGCGATGTGCGGCGGAGGGAGTCGCATTTTGGTGGATGAGCACGGGCGTCCTTTCAGGCCGTAGTCGTCTAGGGGGTCCGCGACTGCGAGAATCCCGGTGCCGTTCGATGGCAGGCGGGTGGTGTCACATTCCGACGGTGTGACGCGTACCATCCTCACAACCGGACCTGTTGGCACGTAGCGGCGTGGCCCAGACGCTTGGGGACACCCTTCCGAAGAGGTATTCTTTTTTGGCCACGGCAGCCCCTCCGTACTCGAACCCGGCTGCTCCGTTCCCTCAAGCATGAAAGCTGTCAATCGCATGGCCGACGATTCGTCACCAGAGTTCTCAAGTTCAGCAGGCCCTGAAGAGCAAGCTGTGGCTCTCGGAGTTGAGGCATCGATTGCGTCAATCGTCGACGCGGCACGTCGTGGGCAGGATGCGGTCGCGGAGCAGCTGAAGCTGCTCCGCGATGAACTCGTGGCGTGGCGGTCGAACGAGCGTGACGAAGGGCCGTCGCTGCAGGACCTCAGGGAGGAACTGCAGGGCACGCTCCGCGAGGAAATGGCAAAGGCGCGGGTGGAGGCCGAAACGGTCGCAACGCGGGTTGAGGGTCGGTATCGTGAGATCGACGGCCGATTGAAGGACCTGCTTGACGGTCGTGCGTTGGAGATCGACGGCCATCTGCGCGACGCTGCCACTGCGTTGCGGAACGATATCGAAAGCCTCGTCCGGCAAGCAAAGCAGGAACACGAGGGGATCGAGCAGAAGCGGACTCGCACGGAGGCGGTGCTGGCCGCGCTGATCGAGATTAGCGATCAGCAGGCAGAGCACGTCGTGCAGTACCAGCCGGGCACGATCCAGCAGCTGCGGCAGCGGCTTGCGGTGCTTGAGCAGGAGCGGGACGACCTGCGCTCGCAGAAGGTCAATGCCGAGGAACAGGCGATCCTCGCCCAGCGGGAACTGCAGTCATACAAAACCCAGCATGGGCTCGGGGACATCAGTGAACTCGAAAATCAGAAGGCTTCGCTGAAGAAGAATCTCGAGCAGTTGCGGGCCGAGATCGGGAACGTCGAGCAGCTCAAACTGAACCTCCAGGAAGCGACGCGGGAAGTCAACGATTTGCGGGCATTGCGGGACCGCTATGACACCGTGCAGCGGGCCAACGTGGACGCCGCTCAGTTGAGTGCCCAGGTCGCGAAGCTGGAGAAGGATGTGTCCGATCTCGACCGGGAACGGCGGGACGCTCTGGAGAGGTTCAACAGGTCCGCACGGAAGATCGAGATGCTTCAGCGAGACAAGGAGAGGCTCGCTGGTGATCTCACTCAGCGCGACGGCGAGATCAAGCGACTCGAGGACCTGCTCGAATCCCACACGGTGCGGGAACGCAGTTACGAGGAACGGAGCGAACAGGTCGCTTCTGAACGGCAGCGAGTCAAGGAGCGGGAGCAGGAAATCGAGCAGAGCCTTGCGGAGCGGGGCCGCGAACTGCACGCCAAGGAGCAGTTGCTCGAGGACGCCCACGCGCGTCGCTATGCCGACTTGTGGGACAAGGTCAAACTCGAGCATCAAGGGGCCCTTGACGATGCCGTGCGCCAGCGGCAGGAGTCAGAGCGATTGCTCGAAGAGACCGCGGCGGCCCTGGACGGCCTCAAGCGGGAGCATGTCGCGTTGCAACGCAAGGACATCGAGAGCGGCGCCGGGATCCGGGACCGCGAACTGCAGATCACGAAGCTGGAAGGGGATATCAGCCGGCATCGCATTGAGATGGAGGGCCTGTCGAACCGCCTGAAGGACCTGCGGGACGAAGAACGGGAGGCACTCGCCGCAGTGCGGGCCGCCGAGGCGGAAGTTGCCGGGCGTCAGGGCAAGGTCAAGGCGTTGGAAGCCGAGGCCGCGGAGATCCGCGGGCAGATCGAGCGGTTGCGGGAGGACCGTGACCGCAAAGAAAAGGGGTCGAGCCGCGACGCCCGGATCGGCGCGATCGAGCAGTCGGTGTCGGGGCTGTGCGAGATCGACACAGTCGGCACGGTCACCGCAGAAGCGGAGTGGCTCGACAGCGTCCGTCAAGGGATCGCAGAGAGCGGCTTCCGCTTTCCGGATCGCCTGTTGAAGGCTTTTCACACGTCGCTCAAGATCGCCGACTGGTCGTCGCTGACCGTCTTGGCGGGCGTCAGCGGCACGGGCAAGTCGGAATTGCCGAAACTCTATGCCCGATTCGGTGGAATGGAGTTCATGCCCGTGCCGGTGCTTCCGAACTGGGACTCACCGACGGACCTGTTCGGCTTCTTCGACTACCTCTCGGGGCAGTTCAAGCCGACGCAGTTGCTTCAGGCGCTTGCCGGATGCACCCGAAAGGACGACGAGCGGATGCTGGTGGTCATGCTCGACGAGATGAACCTGGCCCGCGTGGAACTGTACTTTAGCGAGCTGCTGAGCCGACTCGAGGGGCGGCGGCACGACGGCGAGACGCCACGCATGCCCGTCGATATCGGTTCCGGCATGGAGCCCTACGAGGTGCCGCTAGGCTCGAACCTGCTGTTCGTGGGCACGGTGAACGAGGACGAGTCGACCAACACGCTTTCCGACAAAGTTCTCGACCGTGCGAACGTGATCTACTTCCCGCGGCCGAGGCAGCTCGTGACGCGGGATCAGAGCTCACTTGCCCCACGTGCGAAATACCGTCTGGCCACCGGGACGTGGGAAACGTGGCAGCGAGGCAACGACTCGCTCGAACAAGACGTGCGAAGTCGTCTGAAGGCGGCTTTCGATCGGATCAACGACGCGTTGGGGCTGGTAAATCGCGCCGTCGCCCACCGCATACTGCAGATCACCGAGCGGTATGTCGCCAACCATCCCGACGTGGCTGGAACGGTCTCGGGCGATGCCTGGAAGTCGGCGTTCGAGGATCAGCTCGCGCAGAAGGTGATGCCCAAACTGCGGGGCATCACGGTCGAATCGGGTGCCGGCCGTCGCTGCCTCGACCTGATCGACAAGGTTCTGGACGACTATACCCACACGCCCGAACTCAAGAAGGATTTTAAGCGCGCGTGCGAGGCCGGAGACGGGCAGTTCGTCTGGTGCAGTTCGAGCTACCTCGAGGACAAGAGCCTGGGGGCGTGAGCGGCCAGAGGAAAAGAAGCATGGTGACCGACTCGCGTCGCGGAGAAGAGGAGCGGCAGGCGGCCGTGGACGCCGGGTCGGCATGGCAGAGCCAACCGCTCCCGTTGCGGGTCATCGAGTCAGGCGACGTGCCAGCGTCGGAGACTGACCGCGTTGCCCACGGTAGAGCGTTGCTCGGGCTCCAGGACTTCTTTTGCAGGGTCGCGGAGATCGATCCGGATACCGCCAACGCGGTGTTTCTACCAGCCAGCGAGGCGTTGCGGCGAGTTACCGCCCGACTGCTGGAAGCCCCAGGCCAAGGCTCAGATCCGATCGATGCGTCGCTCCGGGTCGCTGCTTGGGCGGCCCAATCGATCGCCCAGATCATCAGGGAGCCGCGGCACCGGATGCGGCGGCAGCACGCGGTGTTGGGGCTGTCCAAGGTTCGGGAAGTCGACGTGCGGGGGCTCCGCTGGCTTACCCAGCGGCCGGGAGCGACCGTACGAGAAAAACTGGCACACGGCAGGCGCATGCTCGGCGTGGTGCGGCCATGGGTGCCCGACACCCACGAGAATCGCGTCGTGTGCCGGGTGATCGGGGACGTCCAAAACATTCTCGCTCGGCGAAACGCGAACCTGGTGCGTCGCGACGAGGGAAGTGGCCTGAAAGATTCCCTCGAGGCTGGACTCGAATCCCTCCGGCATATCTGTCGCGAGCAGTTCGAGCGGTCGCCCCTGGCGACGGTTCGGCCTGCGATGAGCCTCATTCCCAACAACGTCTTGCTGGGGGACCGGGACTACAGGCGGGTATGGAAACTCGCGAATTGGCTGCGGACACGGGAGGAGCATTTCGAAGCGCTCTGGGCACGCGGCACAGAAGCGCTCGCGGCCGCCGTGATGTTGGCGGTCGAAGCGTCGCTGTGGCGACGCGCGGATACGCATCTCACCAGCACATGGGTGCAGATGACGCCCGGCGGTCGGGTGGATGCACTGACGGGTGGGCGGCAATGGCTGTGCAATCTGTACGAGACCAGCGGGATGGCGATCAGCATCGGCCAGTCCGGGGCAGGCATCAACTTCCACTGCTGGCCCATCCAATCACCGGGCTCGGCAGTGGAGGCTCCCAAGCATGCGAGTGTACGCCTCGAGTTCCTCGAACGTGATGCCGAGCACGCTGCCGGCACAACTTTCGCATGCACGATGATGGCGGAAGAGTGGGTCGATTCGTCACCAGCGTTTTCTGTGCCAGGCGGGCTTGCGGATTGTGCGACGTGGATCGTCGAGATGCTTGGGGCAAGCGGTAAGCCTCGCGGACAAATGCCCCGCTTCGTGTCGGAATGGACGCAGCCGGTCGGTGTATCACAGCCAAACGGTTTGCATGCGGCGCTCGGTGCCGACCTGTTCGGGGCGGGAGTGCGGATCGCGGGCTGCCCAGGCGAACGAGTGGAAATCTGTGGGTCGGCGGCAGCTGCGAGGTGGTTGATCCAAGGGGCCGAACGTTGGGTGGGGGGCGACGAGGCGGCGCGTGCGCCGCGGGCCAACGCTGCCTGCTCGTCGCACTTCATCCGCCGATTGCTGCCCGTCACGACCGAGGATCTGCCCCGCGAAGGGGCACTGCGGACGATTTTCAGCACCGTCGCCGCGCATGCCGTCCCTGCCGCCGAATGGGCGGTAGCGATTCCGGACGAGCTCGACGAGATGGACTGCCAGGTCGTTCGATCGGCGTTGCCGGCGACCGCTGGCACGGCGACGCTCATCTGGCGTTCGGTCGCGGCCGCGCTGCGGTGGAGAGCGACGGATTCCGCTTCCGTGGTCGAAGATGGAGACCAGTTCGTGGTCGTCGATGGTGAGGCGACGGGCCTCGCCCCTGTGCCGCTCGTGGCTCGCTTCGAACAGAACGAGAAATCCTCGGACGATCGGCTGTATTGGGAGCGCGCGACCGTGGCGGAGGAACTGCCCCCGGCTCGGGAGGCCACGGCATCCACGTGGCTCGCCGCACGGGCCCGGGCAGCGGTCGCAGGATCGCTGGGGCTGAGGACGCAATCGCAGGAACAGGGAGACGATGAAGCTGAATCGCTTGTGAGGGAGATATGTGATCGCGACCTCTGGGAGGCTGGCAACTGGTGCTGGATCCAGGCGGCGGATGACGCAGGGCCTCCTGCGTGGCATCGGGTCCATTGTCGTGCGGAAGATGAGGATGCGGCGGATGAGCACTTCATCAGTCGATTCGAGCGTTGGCTCTCGGAGTGGAGCAATTCTGCGAGCCGTGAAAGCCTCGACTCCCGGGCCGGGGGGAGCCGCGTCCGGTGGCACTTTGTCGGCCGCCCGTTCGAGCGGCCCGCGATCCAACGCGCGGTACTCGCTGCCCTGCGGCACCGTCATCCTGGGTGGGCATGCACGTTCGCCGCAGATCCGGTCAACGACGTCGTCAAGGGAGCGGCGGAGTACATCCACCGGCGGTCGCGCGGTCTGCCCACGTGGCTGGACATCGTGCCGGACCTGTACTTCGTTTCCGGCCAGCAAGTGATCCAGTTGTTTCGTCGCCGGAGCGTGCGTCCTGGCGAGGCGGTGCAGGAACCGCCGACCCAGGACTTCAGGCTTCCGCCCGACCAGCAGGCCTACCTGCTGCCGCTCGTTCGTGACAAAGACAGTCGGATTTCCTTGGCGTTCGAGGCGCGCCTCGAATCAGAGCGACATTTTCCATTGCGCGAGGCCGTGGTCGTAAGGGCCCACGTCAGCTACCGACACGCGGTGGATGGATTCCATATCCGGTTCGTTCCCAGCGGCAACGCGCCATTCGATTCCCTCGACGTGACCTGGGCGCGAGCCGGCACGCGAGCGCCCGACCGTGAAAGAAAACTCGACAACAGCGAACCGGCGTATCCGCCCAGCCTGTCGTGGAAAGATGCGAAGTCCGATGACATCGACGCGGTGATGCACGCGATCGATGAATTCGAGCGCACCTGCAAGTCCGTGTTCAGCGATGCCAATGGGCAACTCGTGCACAGGCAGCAACGAACGGATCACGTGGTCGCTGAGATCACCAGGTGCATCGATGCAGCGGAGGTCTTAGACGAGCGAGTGCGAGCGGTATGGGTCAACGGCAGGGCGGAAGAACCCAATCCCCAACTCGGGAAGCAACTTCAGGAAAAAGTGTTCCCGTGGTGCACCAAACTTCTCAATACCAGTGAACTTGGTAGTCGGGCCGCGACCATGCCGAGGAGTTTTCTGAGCGGCGGAAACGAGCAGTATCGGAACAAGCTGGGCGAGCTGCAGTCACGTCTCAGGACCATCCTTTCGCGGCTCCGTCACGATGTGCCCGAAGACTGGTTGGTCGTGGAGTTCGCTCACGTCCGTGCCCTGCCGAACCCGCACGACGATGATTTTTATCGACTGGGGCGGCTGTTGGATGGTCGCAAGCCGATGGCGTGCGAGCCGGCCGTCGAATGGCTGGTCGAGAAAATGGAGTCCGCGTGCAGCAGGGCCGGTTGGAACCGCATCAAAGCGTGCGCCTGGTGCCTTGCGCTCGCGCTGTTCAGGCGAAAAGGCATGGTGGGCTCACTGTCTGCCGCATTGTGCGACCGCATACTCGCTGCATGCGAAGCGGTGGTTTCCGGTCTGGCGGATGATCCGCAGGGCATGAACGCTCAGCGGGCCGAGGTCCTGACCGAGGCTTCTATGGTCGTTTTTTCCCTGCTGCGGCGCAGGGGGAAGGATGATGGCGGAATGTATAAGGCTGGCAGCGACCGCATGGCCAAACTCGCCCACGCCATCGAGAACGCCGCGCGACAGGCGCCAGAACTGAAGACCCGCTATTCGGTCGATAGGCAAGCGCCGGCGACTCCCACCGAGGTGGCCGCACTGCTATGCGAAGCGCTGCGGGGCGAGCGCGTCGCCGTCATCCAGCCATACGAGGAGGTGTAAGCATGGCAGGAATCCCCGGGGGTGAATTTCTCAACTTTAGTCTGGGCTACGAGCAGACGTGGTCGGTACGCATCGATCTGCCAGCCATCGGTCCCAAGGACCGGCGGGTAACCGTCGGCACCGGCTGGGTCGATGTGCGGGACGGCAGGCGGATCGAGGCCGTGGTTGCAGGGCAGGCGTTCCCGATCGAGTTCGGGCGGAAGTCCGACGAGCGACAGGCAAGGCGGGCCCTCAAGGACGTGTCCGGCCGATTGCTAAAGCGCATCGAGGTTCAGTCGCGGGATGCAGATGATGGCGGCCCGACCGAGGCGATGCTGTCCCTCATGCGCACGATGTTGCCCGACAGTCTGGAAGCCGGGCCGACAGTCGTCATCGACGAGAAGATGCTGCCGCAAATTGGGAATTTTGCCACGACGCAGCACGCACTGGATTTCGCGAGGCAGAAATCGGTTCTGAATGATGGGCAGGCGACGTGCATGGTAGTTGCCACGCCCCTGCTCGGGTCGATCGAGTCGTCGTCGGCCGATGCGTTGCGGATATACGTGTATCTCGCAAATCGAAAGCGGCTGGCGTGTCGCGTGGGAGGTGGTCGTGGCGCGGAGTACCTAGTTGTCGAGGAGATTCAGGATCGACCAACGGCCATTCCCGAGGCACGACTGATCGCGGTGTCGCAGCCGCCGGTATTCACTGTGACGGAGCAGAACATCAGGTTCGCGGACCTTTCGACCTTCAGGCCCCGGCCGCACCCGTTCCTAGATGCATGGCTGGAATACGAGATGATCGCAAAGGCGGCAGAACGAGGGACTTTTGAATCGCGGGCGAGCACGCCGCTCGATTACCTCGAGGTCGTCGGGCAGGCGGCGGGTGACACGTGGAGAGTCAATGTGGCCAGCCCACGCGAAGCCATCGAGCGATGGATTGCCAGTGATAACTTCGATCTGCGGCGGGGCGTGCGCGTCAAGGGCATGGTCGAGATGCATTCACTCGAAGCAGGTGACTCCCACGCCGATCCAATCGCGGCCGAGGTGGTGGCGTTTGCCGAGGACGCCAACGCGGGACGTACTGTGGCGACGATACGCATACGAGATGGCAAAGCACCGTTCGCGCGAGGGCGATTGATCGCGGCCGAGGATGCCGGTGACGCAGCCCAGAGAAGACGGCGGGAAGAAGCGATCACAAGACTGCGGACGGGTGCGGCGGCCTGTCCGCAAATGCTGCAGTACGTTTCCGACCCGTCGTCGGTGACGCCGGTCTCGCCGCCCAAGAACGAGTACGAGTCACGAAAAGGATCGCCACCGCTGAACGACGCCCAGAAGGGGGCCATCCAGCGGGCGGTGCAGCAACCGGGCCTATTCCTGGTCCAAGGACCGCCCGGCACGGGGAAGACCAGCGTGATCGTGGAGCTGATTCACGCATTGCGGCGGCGATACAGGAATCGACGGGAGGAGGAAGGCGGTCCACTGCGCGTGCTCGTGACCAGCGTGCAGAACGATGCGGTCCTCAACGCGATCGAGAAACTTTCCGGCGACGAAGTGCAGGTCTACGCGGATTTTGGCTCGGATCGCAAAAACAGGCACCGTGTCGCTCAGACGCGGCGGTTCCTCAGCGAGGCGGCGCGTATCGTCGCCCGGTTGAAGGCGACCGTGGAAGGGGACTCGCGGTTTATCAGTTTTCTCCGCTTGAGCGACCTCGGGGATCGGATCCGCACGCTGCGGCATGAAGTCGCCGCCCGCAAGGTGAACGAGGCTGTCGTTGCCGAGCTCGTGGGGATCGCTGCGACCGAGGAGGCGACGGAGTTGCCGCCGCTGCTGGTGCAGAAGCTGGCGGCGATAGAGTCGTCGATGCGGCGGGCAATACAGGCCGATGTCGAGCGCCGGCAGCAGCCGTCGATCGTCGTGCAGGTGACGGGCGGCTCGGCCGTGACGGAATTACTGGTGCGGCTCTCCGCATCTCCCGCCACGACCGCCGCCGATGCAGCCAAGCAGGTTGCTGACACGGTGAGGTCCGCTTCCGATGCGTGGAAGTCGCTTCTCGAGGCGCCTGTCGCGCACCAAGCATTGGCCAAGGAGTGGCGTACGCTCGCGGTGAAGCTCGGCCTCGCCCTGAGCGACTCCGTACCGGCGGATGTGGTCAGCTCGTGGCAGGGGCTCATCGAACGCACGGTGGCGGCCTTGTCAACGGAACGCGAGGATGACAGTCAGGCTGCATACGAGGATCATTGGGCCCCGGTGGAGAGAGACGTCGTGGAGTGGATGGGCCTCGCTGCGGGCTGCGTTGAGCACGCGAAGAGCGAGGTCGCAACGGGTGAGCCTGCCGTGATCTACTCATGGATCAGAGCGCTTCGGGATGAGCCCAGGCGGCTCGAGAAGGTGTTTGCGAGGCATGCTCCGGTTTCAACCGCGACGTGTCAACGGTCGGCTGCACCACGAGTGGGCGTCAATGATGGCTATGACGTCGTCATCATCGACGAGGCGGCCCGGGCAGGCATCGACATCCTCATCCCAATGACACTTGGGCGATCCGTGGTGCTGATCGGCGACCAGCAGCAGTTGCCTCCGCACGTGGACAAACTCATCGCGCAACAGATGGAGGAAGGACGCGAAGTCGATCTTCAGCGGGAGTCCTTCTTTGAATGGCTTTGGGCACGAGTGCCGAGCGAGAACAAGATCCCCCTGACGATGCAGTACCGGATGCATGAGGCCATCGGGCAGACCATCAGCAACGTTTTCTATGACGGAAAACTGGATTCACATTGGACGCACGACCTCTCGCGAGCGAAGTCCCGGTTGCCGTCGTTCGGTATCCCCGTGGTTGGCAGGGGGCATGAGGCGGACGACCCCGTGTGGGGTAAGGCGACGAATCATCCCCTGGTCTGGATCGATACGAGCGACGTGCTGGCCGATCCGACGCAGCGAGCGATCCGTCGGGTTCCGGCATGGCCTTGCCATGAAACCAACCGGTACGAAGTAGCCATTATCGAAACGCTCTTGAAGACCGTCGATGCCGAGGCCATTGCCACGCTCGCGGAACAAATCGGCGGCCGCAAGACGATCGGCGTCATAGCGTTCTACAGCGAGCAGAGAAAACTAATCGAGGCCCTCGTGCAGCAGATGGGCAGGCCAGATATCGAGCGAACGATCGAGATCGGAACGGTGGACAGCTTTCAGGGCAAGGAATATCCGCTGGTGATTCTTTCGGCAGTCCGCAGCAACCCGAACGCATCCCTGGGATTCATGGCGTTGCCGCAGCGGATCAATGTTGCCATGTCGCGTGCCCAGCGGCAGCTGATCATCATCGGCGACACGGCCACCCTCGCAGCCCGGACTCGCGGGACACGCGAGCCGCCCCCGATGCGTCGCGTGTTCGAAGCGATGCAGCAGGAAGTGGCAGACGGATGCCGCGGCATCGTGATTCCAAGCCGGATGGTGCATTCATGAGAAAAGTGCTTTGGGTTTCGATTCCGACGGTGGCAGTGCCGGTTCAGATCGCGATAGACGCGGAGGATCATCTCGATCTTCTGTCGGAGACCGTTCTCCGCTTGATGGAGGCCGGAGCGCAGTCGATCCAGGACATGGTCCGGAAACTCGCGATTCCCGAGGACATCGTCCAGTCCGCGGTGAACCTGCTCATCGACGAGCAACTGTGCAAGGTCGTCGAGGGAAGCAAGGAATTGTTTGTCGCGAGCAATGCCTCTGACTCGCACATTGCCGGAAGAGCCCTGATGCCTGGCTGGGTTTTCGTTGCTCCCCATACAGCCAGCCTCTTGCCTGCCGTCTGGCTCGACCGAGATCTGCCATCGCCGCGCGTTTCGATCGACATGCGAGCATGCGTCAAGGACGTCGACCTGGACTTCGAACTCCGCATGCTGCCGGGTTGGCCGAGCTTGAGGATCGAGCCCCTGGGAGCAGCCTCCGAGGAAGATGCCGACGACGATGAAGCGAGCGATGACGATGACGCTGGCGCGGATGTGTCGTTTCCTGATCTTCCAGCCACTTCGTTGCCCGAGCGAGGCGCTCTACGTGTCAGATCCATCCTCAGGGATCAGGCTCGCGAGCCCATCGGCGGCCCATGGAAGCGAACGTGCGTGTGGTCCAAAGTTGTATTGATTCCGCGGGTCAGCGATCGCCCTTTGGCTGTATTTCATGCACCGGTCGTGAGCCTGCCAGAGGACACTGATTCGGCCGAGTCCGACGGTCCGGTGGATGAGCGGCTTGGGCAGTGGATGAACACCAACGTGCCCGAGGTGTATGCAGAGGTGGAGAATCGCTGCCAAGAACTCTACGAGATGTCTCATCTGCCAACGGTTATCGGTAGCGCCGCCGAACTCGAGCGTCGCGTGACCGCTCACCGAAAGAGAGCAGGATGGACTGTGGATGACCTGCGCAGCGTCCTGCCGATAGTAGCGGACTGGGTTGACACTCCGCACAGGAACCTGGTTCAGTGGCAGGCCGGAGCACCCACGTACCGCGATGCGTGCTCTGGATACGAGCACCTGATTGAACAAATCGGCGTCGAACTGCGGCACCAGTCGCGTGACCATGTGCTGGGGTGGTGGGAGCAATTGCAGCGGCTGCCTCGTCAGCAGCAGGCCGCCGTGATCGAGTCGCGAGTGGGCGAGCGGAATGTGACGGAAGCTTTTGACCGAATTGGTCTCAGGGAGGCGGTAGCAGGGTCGTTTACGCACCTATGCCGAAGCGTCGAGTCGGCCAGGAAGATCGTTCCGGCCGTGCAATTGATCCAGAGCGATAAGTGCGGCTTCGGCGAGAGTATTACGATCTGGCTGTTGCCGTTGGTGCTGTGTGACCCGCCGAGCGTCGCGGCGCACTCGCAACTCGTGGCGGCTGCCGTTCGCTACCTTCCAGGGCTGTTCAACGATCTCGACAGCCTGCGGATCACGAGGGACACTTTTGCTCACAATCGAGAGTCGGATACGGAGGCCGCAGTCGACCTCGTGCATGTGGACGCCGTCTGCCGTCGGGTGTGTGATGCCATCAGGCATGCAGTTCAATGCTGAGGCAGTGACTCGTTGCGTGCATGAAGCAATAATTGCAGAGGCTTCGACCGCAATTGCCAACTGCGGCGGTCAGAACGGAGACCAGGCATCAACCGGACACGCCGTCGATAGCGGTGCGTCGGTCCCCCGCTGCAGTCCCCGTAGGATCTGAGCCTGTTGCCTTCCAGTGATCTGCTGGCCGTCGAGCGTGCCACGGGGTGAGGCGAAAGGATCCCAGTACAAAGACCGTCGTCAGGACGGCGACCGTGCCCATGATCCAAAGAAGCCCCCGAAGCATGTCACGGGCCGCATCAGGATTGATGCGCATCCAGTGGGCCAAGGCAGCGAACGGACCGGTCATCCGGTGAGTGCCGTACACGAGGGCGCCGCTCGCCCCGATGGCAACAACTATTTTGGGCGTGATTTTCGCAAACATCGCGGGCCCCTCCTTCTTGTAAGCGTCGAGGAGTGCGCGACGCACAGCCGGAGATTCGGCCCGCTCGGCGTGGGAAAGCAGCCGCGGCACGTCTTCTGCCGGAACCGTTCGGGCGATCTGCCGCGCGCCGTCGTCGCCAAAGGTGGTGAACACCCTTTGGGCGAGGCCCGGCGCCTTGGCCTCGAGCTCGACGGCCTCCTGGCCGAGTTCGCGGACGAGGGGCAGCATCCGGCCCGGTTCGAGCGCGAGCGCCCGGCGTGCCGCTGGTGTCGCCTCAACAGCCACCCGCATGACGTCGTCGCCGTACTTCGCGGATGCCTCAACGAGCTCCATGCCGCCGTCGACGACGGCCTGGGCCGCCCGAGGCCCGTACTTCGCCACACCCTTCTCGATGGCCTGCTCGGCCACTTCCCGAGAAGCACGCTCGACGACCTCACGGCCGCTCTTCTTGACGGCCATTTCCACGGTCTCGCGCACGAGCGTTCCCACGCCCGGCACGGCGAAGGCGACGCCGGACGTGGCGACGGCAAACGCCACCGGCAGGGGAAGCGACGCGAGGACAAGGCGGCGGCTGAAGGTGGTCATGGAAGGGCTCCTATCGGGTGAGGTTCAAGGCCATCTCGTTGCGGATCCGGTCTTGAGCCCGCTGGTACTCGGACTGGAGCGAGTGGAGTCGCTCCATGAGCTGGTGGTGGACGGTTCGCTTCATCTCCGGCAGGGCGTTCGAGAGTGAAGCCTTGATTTCCCGCTCGAACTCACGTCGGGTTGCGTAGATGTCGTAGGCCGTCCAGGCTCCACCCAGCACCGCGATGACGTCGCCCACCGGCAGAGGGCCGTCAGCGGCCGCCACGGCCGCCGAGCCAGCAGCAGTGGCGGCAGGCGTGGCGAACAGGGATGCAGCCAACTCCACGATCGTGCGGATCATGGTGCGGAAGACGGTGGTGTTCATGATGGCGACCACGTCGAAGGCGCCGCTCACCGTGAGAATGCCGCCGCTGAGGCCAAGATTGCGAAGGGCTTGGTCAAGGTCACCGCCGGTGCGGACGTCCACGGCGATGTTCATCGACTGGTCAGCCCGAGACGGACTCATCTGGGCAAGCTCAGTCGCCAGCATCACCGTGCTCTCCCTGAGGGCGAGTTCACAGCGGTCGAGGGCCGTGTCGAGTTCGCGGCCGCACGTGTCGAGGGCCGGCTGCAGGCGACCGCGGATCTCGCCCTCGACGTAGTCGGCCGTGCTCGAAGACCAACCGAGCTTCTCCTTGGCCAGGCGGTAGATGATCGTGCAGCAGGAGCCATAGCTTGCGACCTCCTCGGCGACCTTGTTCCCGCGGCGCTCGATCTCGGGAAACTCGCGGGCAAGGATCATGTTGATCTCGCTCTCGCAGAGTCGGGCAGCCTGCTCGTTTCGCGCCGTCGCGGCGGCTACGCTCAGGTGGATGCGGTCATAGGTGCCGGCGGCCACATCGGCAGGGACGGGGCGAACCACGACGGCGCTCTGCTGCGACTGAAGGCCGAAAATGGTGACCACTGCGAGGATGGCGGCGACGAGCAGGGCGAGAGTGCGGTTGTTCATGGCGGGTTCCTATCGTGTCGGAGCGAATATCGGTCGACACGGGAAGTACGCTCGGGGGCCGCGAAGCGTGACCGACGGGAAAAAAGCGCGATTTCAGCCGGAAATCGCGGGGTCGCGGGTAAGCCGGACGAGCCTGAGGCTGACGCCGTGGACGATGCCGGTGTCTGCATGGGTCCCGCCCCACTCGCAGCGATAGCCCAGGGGCGCGACTGAATTGTTCAGCTTGGCGAGAGTGGCGTCATCAGGGTGCCCTCGCTTGACGAGGTCCCGCAGGCCGGGAGCGAGCGTCTTTGCAGCTGCCAGGTTCGCGCGGGCGAATTCCTCCGACTGCGACAGTCGGCCGTTGTCCTTGAAGTCCGACCCCGGCGGCAGGGTGACAGATAGAGCGCTGAAACGCGTGGACTTCCATGGAGCGAGTTCGCTCCCATCGAACGATTGGCCGAAGCCCTGCAGAAATGGCTCGAGGTAGCAGCCTGGTAGGCAGAAGAAAATATCATCGCCGCCGAAGTAAACCAGGTCGACGGGGAGATACTTTGGGCGTTTCGCCGCGTCGTGAACCTCGAGCACGCGCCGTGTGGCCGCCAAGACCCGCTCCTGAACAAGCCGGCCGAGTTTCAGGCCGAGAAGTGGGCGACTTGGAAATGATTCATTGAGAAAACGCTCTCCAACACCGTCTCCATCCAGTTTCACAAAAGTTAGCCGCTCGGTCTTCATCTTGAGATGCTCGAGCCAGCCGCCGTGGCTGACCGCCATCATCGGGTAGTCGTCACGGTTCAGTGCTGCGCACACGCCGTGATGCCAGTGGGTCCGCAGGGTTGTCCCAGCGAGCGACCAGCAGAGCGCCGACCAACCATAATTCTCCCGTTGTCGGTCGCTGCGGTCAGTCAGCCACGTGGGTGATTGTGAAACATAGGCGTTTTCCCGCTCGACGAAGGAGCATGGAACGTCGCCTGCGGCTGTGGCGGCGTCGCGCGGCAGAGGTCGTGGAATTTCACCACGCATTTCAGGGGCGCGCGAACCGCGTGCAACGCAGAGATCGAGAAGCGACGTCGTTGGATATCGCCACGCAGATAGGAGCGGCAGCGACTGAATGGGGTCGATGCCGTGGTGGCGGTGTTGTTCGTTGGCTGGGTGGTAAGCGGCAAGACGTGGGAATTTGGTTTTGAAGGATGCAGGGTTCGCCCACGCGGCCGCGACACCCTGAAGCATGTCTTTCACCACGGGAGCATTTTCGGGAAACACGAATGCCACGAGGGCATCAAGGTCGCTGAGTAGCAGTCCGCCTTGCTTTTCGAGGATGTGGTCGCGGGCGAAGCCCAGCGACTGCGCACACCAGACGCTCGCCCCCCTCATCATCCAATGCATCTTCGCGCGATGCATGTACGGCTGGATATCCTTCGGCTTGATCGTCACCAGAACCCGCTTTGCGTCAGCGAGATCCTGGAGAAGTTCTCGGTCACGATCCTTGGCCCCAATCGCACGTACGGCCCAGGAGAGCACATCCGGATCTTCCGGTGAAAGGTGTGGGGGCTCGGGGCTACGGAATGCAGCGCAGACACGGGCGCCGAGCCTCGCGACCAGTCGTTCCCGCTCAAAAGAAGTGCCCTCAGACGCGAGTCGCTGCCACTCCTGCCGGCTCAGGCCGAGGATGCCAAGCAGACGGTGGTGAAACGGGCACTTGTTGGCGAAATCCCGGAGCTCACTGAGTCCGAGAGCCTGCCGCAGCTCCAGCATGCATTCGCGGATCGCCGCGTGGGCCGCATCGGGTGATTTCGCCAACGCCGGCTCGACGAGAACCGCGAACAGGTAAAGCCAATCTCCGAAACGACATTTCACCTTGCCGCCCACTTCGTATTCGCTCGACTGGACACGGGCGGCTGTCTGCACCAGTTCGCGAGCCTCGGGGTCAAGCGGCAGATCACGAGTGCGCATGCCGCCGCGGACGGGGGCGTGGCCAAGGCACGTGTCACGCAGCAGGTGCCATCGGTCAAGTGGCGCGAGGTGCCATACCGGCACCGACACGGAACCCTGGGACAGCGCGGCAAGAAGTTTCGACGCCAATCGCCCCGCCCTCGGGACGTCGATCGTGACGATCTTCTCCGTGCCGATTCTCTCGATCTGACCGCTCACGCGTTCGGCATCGATGTGCACGCAAGCGGCTCGCGCGGGCGCGATGTCGAGCAGGACGAAGGGCAGCCGCCGGGTTCCGCCAGTGAGGTCGATCACCGTGTCCACGAAGCCGTCGTCGACCGGGTCGTCACCAAGAAATGCGGCAATCGCCCGCTCAACCTCCGGTCGCAACTCGTCGAGCGGGCCGAAGAGCGTCTTGAACTCGTGCGATGTCACGGCGACGCCGCGGACGCCTGTGAGGTGGGCCTCGAGCGCCTCGGCGTGCCTGGCGGCCTGCGCGTCGTGCAGGAGCAGCACCCGGCGCGGGGCCAGCACGCGGGCGAGGAACGCCAGCGGCGGAGCCGCGCCCGGGCCGACCACGCCGATCAGGTTGCGGCACGGATCGGCGGGCGGAAGTGGGCCCCGATAGTCGGCGGCGATACGATCGACGACTACGTCGAGGTAAAAGCTGCGACGGTGCTCGGCGAAATCGGCCCCCAAGAGCCGCTTTTCGTAGAACCGCTGCAGCTCCGGGAGGGGGGCATCGGCGCTGGGCCGGGCCTCGATCGCCTGGAGGAAGGGAGCCAGCGACTCACGAAGCGTGGGTCGGGACTCGAGCACGATGGTTCGCAGCGGAGCGTCAGGATTGGCGACGTGCCAGCGGGCTGCGTCTTCGCGATCGGCGGCGGCGAGGAATGCGAGTCGGGCATCCGCGTCGCGGGCAGCGTCGAGTTTGTCGGCAATGCCCTCCACCCGGCCAAGACCGCCCGGGCCCCAGGCGATTGACGCCATCACCTGCTCATCGGGTGGTGCCCCGATCACCGCGAGCAGCAATCCGCCGAGCAGCGACGCTGTCGCCGAATCCCACTCGCATCCGAAGTCGAACTGCGAGAAGTCGCACCGCCCCTCGAGAAAGCCGCCGAGTTGCAGCGTCCAATGGCCCGTGGGAGGAGGGGCGATGCCGAACTCGATCTCATGTTCGGCGAGCAGCGTTGTGGCGAAGTCGGTGAGTCCCGGCGGAAGATGAGGGGAATGGGTGTCGCCGGCCACCCACCGAAGCGGCAGGGCGAACGCTGGGCGGAGCGCTGCATAGCGGCCGCGGCCCGGTGTCAGAAGCAGGGCGTGAAACCCGCCAGTACCCAGTGGAGCCCGCGGCAGCGACGCACCGCCGGCAAATCGCTCCGCCAACGCGAGAACATCGGGCCGCAGCCAGAGCCGCCCGAGAGGGCCCATGTCGCTGACCAGCCGTACAGCACGCTGCGGGTCAGCCGATGCATCGTCGCGACAGGATGTATCGAGTGTGTCGCGGGAGGGTACAAACATCGTTGCGGGCCCCGGCGGGACGGCCACTGAGGCGGAAGGGTCACTCCGCCGGAATCCAGTTGTCGCCGCGGCCGTCTGTCAACGCGACCGTGTTGCGGATGGAGTCGGCCACGGCGTGCGCCGGCCACGTCGCTTCCACGCGAGCGGCCGGACCCTCGCCATCCTCCCGGACGACCGCAGGCAGTCCGCCGAGCATCACGACCTCGCCCACGAGATCGCGGGGCGCGAACCCCGGGCCGGTCGCCTGGAACACCATCCTCAGGTCGGCGTCGTCGGCGAACCTGGCCGGCACCCACAGCACCGCCTCGAAGGGCCGCGAAGGATGACGCCAGATGTGCGTCGTGATGCCGGCAGCCGGCGGTATCGCGGCCGCGAGGGAATAACCTGCCGCAGTGCCGATCGCCGCTGCCGCGACTGTCGAGGCTGCCAGTCGGGGCGCGGCAGCGACAGATTGTCCGGCAAACGCACTCGCAAGCCGCGCGGCAAGGGCCGCCGAATGCTTGTCATTTGCACAAGCCCGTGCTTCGAGCGTACCGTCGAGCCACCACGGAAAATCCATGCCCGGCGGTAGTGATCGCCGCCACGCAATTAGTGAATCGCCGTCGGCAAGCGTGCAGAGGCAGTCGAGGTTGCGACGCAGCGACGCATCGTAGGCCACAATGGCCGAGGCCAGGTTGCGCGCCACGTCCTTGATCGGGCCGGTTTCACCGGCGGTGGTCTCGATCAGCGACTCGACGCCCTCAAGCGCGAAGCCTGCCTCCAGACGCGCGGCGAGCGGGGCGGACGCTATGGCGTCGGCCTCGGCCTGCGATGTCGCCGCATGCCAGCGGTCGTCGAGAGACGACAACTGCTTGGTTTCGTGAGCGATTTCCGACGCGATCACGCGGCCCGCCTGAAGGAGGGCGGGCACCGCGCCGGCGGCAACGTGGAGGGGTTCCGCACCAGACGCGGCCCGCCTTCCCAGGTCAGCAAGCACGCCGCGGGCCGCCGCGGCGTCAGCGGCCGCAGCCTGGCCGAGTCGGGCCAGTGTCTGAATGAGGGAAGTGTCGTCGTGCATCGCAGTGTCTCGCAAGTGACTCCGTCGTGTTACCCATCTAGCTCGTTTACGCGGGAGTCTGTGGATTCGTGACAGGCGTTCTGCCTGGCCTCGTTCAGGCGCCTGGTGGGACTGCTCCGTCCAGAATATTCCGAAGGTCCTTCAAGAGCGGAGATTTCGCAAGGTCCTCCGCAGCCCGATGGAAACGTTTGATGCAGGTATTCGGCTTGAGGCCAAACGCAGTGGCAAGTCTGCTCAGCCGACCGTGGATTGGAAGTTCCAGCAACTCATCGACGACCTCGCGAAGTGGCAGCCCGCAGTTGCAGGCGGCACACCAACGATCGAGCACCGGCCGATCAAGGTGCTCAGCAAGTCCGGAAGCGACGGCAAAAATGAGTCGGTTGTCGGGCTTGAGAAGACGTTCGAGCTCGGCGACCACGCGAACGAGCAGGTCTGCCTGCAAAGCGTCTTGTGCGACATTGATCGTTCGGTCGATATCGGCGTCGTCACGTAC
Organism: uncultured Candidatus Kuenenia sp.; assembly: GCA_964508125.1. GTDB lineage: Bacteria > Planctomycetota > Planctomycetia > Pirellulales > UBA1268 > RGVT01. The sequence goes on along the minus strand of CAZDTC010000001.1, from coordinate 6,602 downwards.
GGTTTCGGCTTTGTCATGTATCGGAAACTTCTCTGCTCGCCGCTCCTCCTGCCGCAGGATGTCAAAAATCCGGTTCCTTAGAACGATCTTCAGCCATGGACGAAAAGGTCTTCCTGCGGTGAAACGGCCCGCCCGGATCTTTAGAAACACCCGCCCGGGAGCGTCGTCCAGTGCTTCCGTCGTGACTCGCTCGCCGTAGAGTTCGGAAAAGTACCTGCGCCGTGCCTCGATCAATTTGGTGACGGCTCGAAAAACGTCGTCTTGTCCCTCGCCGGTCTCCAACCAGCGGGCGATGCGAGACTCGATGGTTTCTTCCGAGTCGAAACTCATTCGCAATCCTGTTGCGGCGTCGATCTTCGGATTCTCCGAAAAGTGGATTCGGTATATCCCACCGGAGGAATGGAAATCCACCCCCGGCATTCTGCGTCGGCGGATCACGCGAGACCTCTCGCTCATGTCATCTTTCCGCTGAGCAGGAACCGTAGACGCCCAAGCCAGCCGGCCTCCGAGGCAAAGCGTCGAACGCGGTCTGCCGACGCGATTGCCGACATCGCCTCGTCGCGGAGCGATTGCTCGCGTGCACGGCCCTGCTCGACCTGCGCGGCGAGGGTAAGCCGTTCCGCATCGGTTGCCGCAAACCTCGCCTCCGTTGAAGCAGCCTCGGCGCGGGCTGCGGCGATCTCGTCCTCAAGTTCAACGAGGCGCAAGGCCTGCTCTTCGGCTTCTGCGGCCCGGCGCTCAAGCATCGTACAGCGGTCCTGTAGCCGCGAGAACTTTCGGGCCTGCTCGTTCGCCCATTGCTCGTCGGTCGATGGGCTGGGCGGCAACTCCGCAGGCCGCGACCAAGGCACGAACCGGGCGGTTTCGTAGTCAGCGACTCGCCTTGTAGCCAACATCTTCTCGTAGCCCTCGTCGTGTGTCGGATAGAGCTCGCAGACGTGCACGTCGTCACCGCGCATGAAGTAGGCCATTCGCTGTGCTGTGTTGCCCGGCTTGTAGACCTCGAGATCGGTGCCGTGGAATGAGTGGCGTTTCGCTCGTCGCATCAGCGGGTCACCGACCCGGTCGAGCATGAACGCGAGCTGGTCGCGGGCGTCGCCCGTGGCGTCCTCGAATGCCTTGGCAGCACTCGGGGAGAGGAAGACGTTGCCGCGATCCCGCTGCAGTGCTTCGTGGAGGAGCAAGCCGAAGGCGGAGAGCATGACGCGGCCGTTTTCTTCGTCGAGCAGCGGTTCATAGATCGCCCGCTCGTGGAACGGAAGCCCTGAAATCCGCTTGAAGAACTCCTCCTTGGGCATGTCCGTCTCACGGTAGAGCGTGAAGATCGCTTCAGCGGCCGGAGCGAGGCGATCGTAGTCGAATCGCACCGGGGCCTGGGGAAGCGTGAATAGCCGGTCGCTTCGCTCGAAGATGTATACCACGGGGACCTGGTGAAGAAGGCCGTAAAGCGTCACGTAAGGGACGGCCGACTTGAAGCCGCCGGTTACATTAAGAAACACGGAGTCGCCACCGCCAGATCGTGATGATCCGCAGTGGCGATCGAGCTCTCCGAACAGGTTCTGCACGCCGACGCGGCGGAAGCGTGTTGCGTCCGAAGCCTGCAGGCCCTCGATGCGCCGGCACTCGGCGGCGACGTGAAGATGATTGGCCAGAAGACGCTGTACCTCCTCCGCGCAGATCGTCCCCTCATCGGTTTCAGAGCAGAGCAGAACCACGCGGTCGCCTGCCGCGGGAGCGAGCCGGCAGACGCTGTTGGATTCGGCGCTCGCACGCTCGAGAAACTCGCCAGACGCCAGCCCAGATGCAAGACCAGCGAGCCGCTTGCGAATCGCTTCGCGAAATGCTTCGCCGCCGCGGTTCCGAGTTTCTTCTGGCACGCCAGCGGCGATGGAGGTGCCCGTTGTGCAGACGATGGTTTTCATGGATGGGAGATTCCTCGCAAACGATACGAACGAACTGGGCGAAACGTGACGGCCCGTCGTCGGTCAGGGAAATTCCCTTCTTTATATGCGATGAGAACGGCAGTCCGGGACCGTTTGGTCACGTGTGAGTCGATCCATGCGTAATAAGGACAGGATGCCTCAATTTCCAACCTGTCACCAGATTTTGGAATGGTCGCCGTGAACCGCCACTGCCTAAGGATGCCAAAACGTCGCAAGCCGCATGAGATCCGGCGTGGCCATGCAACGCATCTTTCTGGCTCGGGCGTCCATCAAGACCGACGCACGCGGCGGCGGAGGGCACGCCAGGCTGGTGGAGGAAAGGCAGTCAGGGATTCGCTGGAGAATGGCTGAGATGGAACTCAACCGGGCCGACATTCCGACGTTGCGCGGTTGCGGCGGGGAAGCCCCCAAGGTGACGGTCATTAATTTTGCCCATCCACTCACCAGAGCACAGGTGGCAGCTTGTGAGCGCTTATCGGGTTGGCGCGTAGATCACATCTTGGCGGTTCCAACCCACTGCGATTTGGCCCGGCCGTTCGCGGAGCAGGCGGCTGGCTTTGTCGAGGCCGCTGGACTGACATCGGAACAGTGGCAGTCGTGCAGGCTGGCGATCGTGCCGCCAGCGCTCTCCCCCGTCGCCTGCCTGGTGATTGCCGAGATTCACGGACGGGCTGGGTATTTCGTTCCCGTCGTCCGCCTGCGGCCGCGGTTCGGGGCGATGCCTCCGGTGTTTGAGGTTGCCGAGATCCTCGATGTCCAGGGGCAGCGGGAAGCGGCGCGGGCCCGACGCTGAGCGACCGTTGTTTCGGTCACAAACTGGCAGATCCCCGCGTACAGAGTTTGCTGAGGCCGCGAGGCCTCGTCAGTCGGGCGTACTTCGACGACGGTTCCTCCCTGTGGAGATTCGGTCACTCATGCCAAAAGCCATCGTGTGTCGCGGGCCGTCCGGTCCGTCAATGATCGCGTCTTTCACCATGACGGCAGTCTTCGTGGTTTCATACTCGCTCGGCCTAGGACTGGTTGTCTCCTTGATCCTTGCGGTTGCGGCTTGTTGGTACGTGAGTTCAAGGCGCGCTCCGCGTGGGCCTGGGCGTTGGACGGAGTGACGGTCCTTCCGAATCGGAAGTACACCGCAGTTGGATAAGAAGTGGCGGCGTTAAAGCAAGTACAAGCCAACCTAAGTGAGCGTAGACGTTAGGCCCATGAAGACATCTTTCTCCGTATTGGATGGCGGCATGTTGCGGGTTTTTGAGAGCAGGCAGGCCGCTGCCAATGAATACAACGTGCCAAGCGGAAAGATCAAAGATCGTCTGCGGCTTGGATGGACGAGCCGACAGGCCGTCAGTTTAGATCCGCCTCCGGAAAGGCCTCAGCCGCCAAACACCAAGACTTTCGTGCTTGTCGTGGATGGCGTCCGTCGCACCTTCCGGGGCTATGCGAGGCTGGGGCGCTATTTCAACATCCCGGAGGCTCGGATACGGGCGGCCGTTGATCGCGGATGGTCTATCGAGGCTGCGGTCGGATTGACTGACCCTCCAAAGAGGCCTCCTACGCATAATTCAACCCTGATCACAGTTCATGACGGCGATCAACAACTCACGTTTCACGGGTATGGTGCCGTCGGCGCCCATTACGGCATGAGTGGCGACACCATTCGGCATCGCATTCAGTCTGGTCAGTCACCGGAGGCTGCCGTTGGTCTTGCACCCCCTGAAAACAAAAGGGCTGTTACGGTTCGGGCATCGGATGAACCGCAGCACTTTCGGAGCCTTAGGGCGGCCTGCAGGCACTTCAACAAGACGTATGAGACGGTCTACGACCGTCACCAAAACGCGGGCTGGACGTTGGAACAAGCTCTCGACCTAGAGCCACACCCAAAGCACACCAAACGATCTTTTGGGATTGTGTACCTGTTGACCCATGCTCCCTCTGGCAAGAAGTACGTCGGGCAAACGGTGACGACTTTCGCTCGGCGTTGGGCTCGGCACTGCATTGATGCCTTGCGTGCGCCAACGCGAACGGAGTCGCGGGTGGCTGCCCTCATAAGACGTGACGGACCAGGTTCATTTCGAACCGAGGTTCTCGCCACCGCTGGCACGCAACACGAGCTCGATGCGTTCGAGAGGCATTTTATTGCCTTGCTAAACACCCTCGCTCCCGTTGGCCTTAACAAGTCACGAGGCGGCGGTGGGTGCTCCGCTGTAAGTGGCAGAGCGATTAGGGTTGCTGGAACCACATTCCCGTCGGAGTCCGCCGCCGCCAGATGCTACGAGGTCAATCCAGATACGTTCCGGCGGCGACTTCGGATGGGCAAAACCCCTGAGCAGGCGGCAGGCCTGCAGGATCTTGGTTCTCCAACCACAAAGGCGAAGCCACTGCGGTTTCGTTATCGTGGCAAGTTGTATTGCTACGCTAGTCGCAGGAGAGCCGCCAAGGAGTATTCGCTGTCGGAGACCTGCGTCAGTTATCGACTGGATGTTCTGGGGTGGAGTGTGAGAAGAGCACTTACCACGCCGCCTGACAGCAACCGACGAAACAAGACTAGGATTGAATTTCGCCACGACAGAAAGATCTTCCGGTACGACAGTATCCGAGCGGCGGCCAAGGCCAGTGGGATCAAGTATGCGACCGTAAAGAATCGCCTTCGCAATGGGTGGTCGTATCGCCGCGCGTTCACGACGCCGACTGCCACCCCAAGCCCGGCCTAAGGAACGCTCCAGCCGCACATCACAAATGCGGCTGTAGATGCGTCGCTCGGTATGGCATTGGTATTTGTGCACAACGGCCGCAGCTGTAGGCGGGCAGGGCAGTGCGATCATTCCGGGAAGCCAGTTACCAGGGCGTCCGTGGGGCTAAGACCAAGCGGCGATTAGTGTTTGCCTGTCCCGACTCAGCCTTGGTTCTTTCGCCGAGCCGCGCGCGACTCCTCGCTCCACTTGTACGGAGGCCGAGTCGGCTGCCTGCCCTCGCGCGCCGCGGCGGCGGCCTCATCGCGGTTGGCGAAGTCGTACGCGCGGACGACCGTGTTGCGGCTGACCTTTAGCTCTCGGGCTAATCGGTCGAACCCCTCGCCCGCCTTACGGCGGCGGTCGACCTCCTCCGCCATCTTCTGATACTTCGGTACGAACGGCTGGCCGGCTTGGCGAGGTCGGCGGCGGCGCCCATCGACGCGACCCGGCGGCCGCTTCCCGGTGCGGTGCAGGTGGAGGGCGTCGCGGACGACCTCCGCCCCGATCCCGAGTGCCCGCGAGATCAGGTCGACGCCCGACCCGGCCTCGGCCATCTCAACGATCTGCGGCAGCATGACCTCGTATTTCGGCGGCTTTCGCAGTGGAACGGCGACCTCGAGGCCGCGGAATCCTTCCTGACTGGGCATTGTCCAACGGTCACCATGTAGGAACTCCCACATGGTGACCGTTGGATCATCGGTTTTCCGCGCCTGGCCGCGGGCCAGCAGGGCCATGGCCGGGATCGCGTTGATCGTGAACCGGGCCACCATCTCGGGCCGAGCCTTTCCCTCGACCTTCCGGGCCTCGACCACGACGTCGCCCACGAGGGCCTTGAGCATCTGGGCCGCGACACCGACGTCGCCCTGCAGAAGTTCACGAAGGTTCCCGAGCGCGGCGACGACGTCCTGCTCCCGAACGCTCTTCACCTTCGGCCGGTGCCCGGCCCGCTGGAGCTCCTTGAGCCGCTCCCGCTTGGCGGCCAGTTGCCGGCCCATCTCCTCAGCCTTCACGATCACGGCGTCGAGGTGGGTGTCGTCCACTTTTTCCAGCCTGTCGGTCAGCCGCTTCAGTTGGCGGTCCTCATTCGCGATTTCCTGCTCGAGCTTCTTGGTCGACGGAATCGGCTGCCGGGCGATCCAGGCCAGCCGCTTGTTCACGTCGGCCGTCAGGTCGGCGATAAAGTCATCGGTGAAGAGCGTGGCCATGATTCTGCTGAGGACCGCATCGTCGATGATCCGCGCAGACTTGTAGCCGCGGTTCGTACAGCCCTGAATCCCGTTGTTCGCGTTGAAGCAGAAGAAGCTCTGGTACTTGTCGTCCGAACGCCCGAGGATCATCGGGTTGCCGCAGCCACCGCAGGTTGGCCGGACGAGCACCTTTGGGTACAGGTCCACGCGGTGAGCCTTCTTCTTGCGATTCTTCGCCTTGCGGCCGAAGGACTCCGCACCCCGGCCCAGCTTCTCGAGCACCGCGTTCGCGAGCTCGTCGGAGAGGATTCGCAGGTGAGGCACGTCCCGCCAGATCCACTCTGACTTCGGCAGGTAGATCACCTTCTTCTTGCCGGTCTGGCGGTCGGTAGTCTGCCTGCTCTTGTGGAGTACGTCCTTGCCGACGAGCCGCTCGCGGGCGTAGTGCTGGCGGACCCGGCTGTCGGACCACGTCTGCTTGCCGCCCACCTTGTGCTCGTTGAAGAGGCGTGCCACATCGATGGCGCTCTTGCCTTCATAGGCGATCATCTCGGCGCCCCGTCGCGTCCAGTCGGCTGCTTCGGGGTCGATCTCGACGACCTTCTCGATTGTGTTCTTGTGGGTGATCACGAGGTTGCCGTGGGCGTCTTTCAGATCCACGAGCCGATAGCCCACGCCGGGCGGCGAAATGTTGTCGCCACGGCGGAAGGCGTCGTCCATGCCCCGCTTCACCTTGGACCTCA